>JAUWLY010000248.1 GCA_030613445.1 Candidatus Stahliibacteriota bacterium
CTTTTCCTATATCTTCCAAAAAGTGAGCGTCGGATGATGTTATTAATGGATATTTTAAGGTATTTGGAATTCTCACATTTACCTGAGCGCTCGTTGTCCGGGGAGAAATTTCAAGTCCATCGATCTCAAGGTCTTCAGGGATAAACCCGAGTTGCCCTATAATGCTATAGCTCTCCCGGTCAATATGAGAGGCTATGACCAGACCATCATTCATATGGATGTGCTTTACTATATCAGAGAGAGATAATGTTGTGGCTCCGATCAGGAGTTTGTTATTATACCCCTCGACTTCATCGAATTCATTGGCAATAATCTGCTGTCCGAAAAGCTCTTCATTGTTCTTGCCAGGTAGTAGTGTGCTGTAGACCAAGTCTTGCAGTGCTAATACGGCTTTTACTGAATTGAGAAGTGCAATTAGATGAACTTCTTCGGAGCTGGTAACTTCCATACCTGCCAATACAGTGAGATTTTTTCCTTTTGCTGCATTAATCGTAGCTTTTACGTTCTCGGCAGAGTTGTGATCACAGATAGCTATAATATCAAGCTTCATCTCTTCGGCTTTCTCAACGATCCCTTTAGGTGACATCGTTAGATCGGCACATGGAGACAAACATGTATGTATGTGCAGATCTGCTCGATAACATTGCAGCATTAACAAATTCCACATTCATATAATTTACCAATTAACTCAAATGCCGGAAGTTTGCTTGTGAGAATGATGATATTTTCTGTTTGCGCCTTTTTTAAGGTCTCCTCATCAGGAGTGCGATTATTTACTATAATTATCCCGGCAAGTTCTTTCAGTTTGGCCACTGCAATGATGTTCGGATGTCCTTGTAGCGTTACCCAGATATCGCCAGCTTTGCTATTACCTATCACATCGCTGAGCAAATCACTTGCATACCCACCTTTAATTTTATTATTGGACAATTCATTGCAGCATAATGTCTGCAGACCGCATATTTCGACAATATCAGCAATTCTCATTTCTTTATTTTTCATTTCTCCCCTTACGTGTTTTGATAAACAGACAATCGCTAATTTTCGCTTCGCCGCGCGCAACATCTTCTGCGAACGTACGGCAGTCAGGTGCCCCACAAACACCGCAATCTATATGGGGTAGTTTCCCGAATGTTTTTTCAAGTAGTTTCATTTTCCTGATTGCTTTCTCTCTATTTATATCAAGCGGTGAGAAAGGTTTTGGTTTTACCGAAGCCTCGAATGAAAAGAACCTCTGCTGATAGAGTTTCTTAACAAAGTGGGCAGTAACTCGCCTCTTGCCTCCGAATGTCTTGATCAAGCGGAGTACATTACTTTTTGCCATGAATCTATTTTCAACGGTCAAGGGGCCTCCGATACATCCATCCGGGCAAATGAGACATCCAAGGTATTCAATGTTGTCCAGCCGTCCTGCTTCTACATCCTCGAGGATTTTGATAGTGTCGTAAACTCCGGATACGGATACTGAGTGGAAGTACTTGAGACCGCGTGTTTCACCACCGGCGATTGCCCAACCAATTCCTATACCGCTTACCTGACGCTGAGCCTCAAGGATGTAGGGCTTCTCTGCCTTTTTTAATTTCATCATTATTTCATTATAGATATCTTGAATTGACAATGCACCATCCAGGTATGATTTTTGCAAGGTTTCTGGATGATTAATGGAAACCATTTTCGCTGCACACGGCGTAATATGGATGATACCTATATCTTCTTTTTTTACTTTATACTTATTTGATATTTCTACCCGTAAGTTCTTGGCGGCAATCTCGCGGGGTGGTTCAATCGGTATAATGCGGTTGCACAAACTGGGGAACAGGCGTTGAATCAGTCTTACCACAACAGGACAGGTAGAAGAAATAACTGGTTTTGGACCTTTATTGTCATCCAAGTATTCTTCGATAGCCCCACTCGTCATTTCACACATCAAGGCTTCGTCATAGACAAAATCAAATCTCAGTTCTTTTAGCACCGAAAGGATTTCGTTTGGCATGATATGCTGGCCAAATTGTGAATACAGGACGGGTGAAGGAACCGCAACCCTATATCGGAATTTGTTAAGATCGGCTGATGACGTTGTGATCGGGACTACCGCATTATACTGACATACTCTGAGACATTCACCGCAATCAATACACCGTTCTTTATTGATGATTGCCTTGCCGTTTTTTACTCGTATCGCCTTTGTCGGGCATCCTTTCATGCATCTGACGCAACCAATGCATTTTTTCTTGTCGATCTTGACCGAGTGAAAGAAAACTGATCTAGCCATTTTCCCCGTTTAGTTCGAAAATCATCTCAAGTTTAGTACCCTGTCCGACGGATGAGCGTATACTGAAATGATCTGAATTCCTTTTGATATTAGGTAATCCCATGCCTGCTCCAAATCCTCTTTCTCTCATTTCTTCTGTTGCGGTCGAAAATCCTGGTCTCATTGCAAGCTCAATATCTTCAATGCCTTGACCCTTATCTTCAACACGGAGGAATATTTGTTCAGGGTTGATAACCACTTTCATTAGACCACGTTGCGCATACATTACCACATTCATCTCCGCTTCATATGCAGCGATCGCAACTCTTCTTATGATATTGGCGTCAATACCTATGTCCTTTAATATATTCCGAATTCTTATAGAAGATTCACCGGCATTTATAAAATCTCCACCTTTGATCTTAAAAACCTGTTCAAAAGCAGCTTTGTCACGCATTATATGTTATTTTTTGGCTTTATTGTAACGCCTTTTATGCCATTAGCGTATAATATACCGCATGATTCGAACATAGAAAGATCACTCGTAAGTATCGCGATGTCACATTTCTTACTCAATTCAATTGTTTCAGTTGAGGGTTGTTTTCCCCGAACAAAGACAACTGCGCAAATGCCAGCAATATCACATGTTCTGATTACTTGTATATTAGTAAGACCAGTCAGTAGCAGTTTACCAGGTCCTGAAAACCTTAACACATCACTCATCAGGTCCGAGGCTTTTGCCGAATTTATGTCGATCTGCAACTTGTCAAACCCGCAGAAAACTCGACAATTGAGTGATTCCTTTATTTTATCAAGGGTCACTTTCTCTTTTCTTGTTTTCTTGTGCTTTTTGTCTTGATAACTTTCTTGCCTGATCGTTTCTTAGCTGTATTTTTCGAAGGTTGATTTTTCGTGCCCGCCTTTTTTTTCTTTTTCATTTTCTTTACCGATTTTGTTTTCTTGCGGTACTGAAGGAAAATCGCATCGACCTTTTGGGGTGTTGATTGGCCATAGTAATGACCGTCTACTAGGACAATAGGTGCCAGGGCGCATGCGCCGAGACAGTTGACTGTTTCCAGCGTGAATTGGTCATCTTTTGTAGTGCAACCAGGTTCGATGCCCAGTTTTGTCTGAATCCGGTCGAGAATAATTGGCGCACCGCGTACGTGGCAGGCTGTTCCTGAACAAACAGTGGCGATATGCTTACCGCGTGGATTCAGGCTGAACGCATGATAGAATGAGGCGACACCATATACGTCAATCAATGGTACACACAATTTCTCAGCAACCAGTTCGATGGCATCAGGTGGCAACCAATTGTATTTAGTCTGAATATCCGTCAAAATAGCGAGTAATTTCGTTTTTTTTGCCTGATATCTTTGAATGATCTTGGTGACTTTTCTTAAACTGGTTTTCATCTGGCTCCTTTCTTAGTGAGTTATTATATGGCTTTTTGAGATTAAGTCAACATTGGAGTTGGATTTTACAGTATAGCAAAATGCAATAGTAGATCTTATAGAATGTTTATTATGCAAAGGGGTGAACAAAACAGAGGGCTGGGTCTTATAACCCAGCCCTCTGTTTTACTAATGCCTATGAGTATAGGCTATTTAATTTCTACCGACTTTACCAAATAACCTTACAGAATCGGCTACTCGCTGTACAGCAAGTATGTATGCAGCATTGCGCGTTTCTGTCTTGCTTTTACTTGCGATACGGACAACCTCCCAGAAAGACTTCTGCATCATTTTCCAACATCTATTTTTGACCTCTTCTTCTTCATAGAAAACTCTTTGGACATCCTGCACCCACTCAAGATAAGACACTGTAACGCCACCGGCATTGGCAAGAATATCCGGTATTATAAAGACGTCTTTATCAAACAGTATTTCATCGGCTTCGGTTGTTGTTGGACCATTGGCTCCTTCGCAGATAATCTTAGCTTTTATCTTATTGGCATTCTTATTGTGAATCATACCTTCTAATGCACAGGGCAGTAGAATATCGCACTTAAGTTCAATCAATTCGTCATTAGTAATTGAATCATATTTTTTGAATCCGTTGACAGTTTTTGTCCTGCTGACATACTTATCGAGTTCTGGTATTTTGATGCCGTTTTTATTGAATATGCCACCGTAAATATCGGTTATACCAACTATCTTACACCCATAAGCATACAGCAATTGGGCGATTGAAGAGCCAACATTGCCATACCCGATAAGCGCAACTTTTTTGCCTTCAAGCGGATATTCAAGATGCTTTGATGTTTCAAGTAGAGTGTAATACATGCCAAGTCCGGTAGCGCCTGACCTGCATTTTGAACCACCAATGCATAATGGTTTACCAGTGACGACTGCTGGTTCAAAATGGCCTACATGCCGACTGTATGCATCACATATCCATGCCATTGTTTGAGCATT
>JAUWLY010000369.1 GCA_030613445.1 Candidatus Stahliibacteriota bacterium
AAGGGTATGACCTTTGTGTATGGTATTATTACTGCAGATACAATTGACCAAGCGGTTGCTCGAGCCGGTACAAAACAGGGGAACAAAGGCTGGGATGCTGCAATGACTGGGTTGGAGCTTACCGATCTCTATGCGAAGATAGGATCCCACTAGAAAACATGGATAGAACATATCAGGTTATGACTAATCTGCGGAATTTTCAAACCGGGTAAAATAGGTGGGTCGTAGATTGGCACGCGAACTTGCTATGAAGATTCTTTATCGCTGCGCAGATGGCGATACTGATTTGCCAGTGGTTATTTCCAGTGTTTTGGAAGGGAAAAAATATACCACCAAAGACAAAGCTTTTTGTCAGACTTTAGTTGATACGACACTAAACAACCTAGCTGAAATCGATCGAGAAATTGTTAAGGTATTGGAAAATTGGTCGTTCATTCGGATTCCAATTATTGACAAAACGATTCTTCGTTTAGGTACTTGTGAAGTACTTTTTCTTGAGGAAATACCGCCTCAGGTTTCTATAAACGAAGCGATTGAAATCGGCAAGAAATACGGTGATAAAGATTCTGGTCGATTCATTAACGGTGTACTCGATGCCGTGAAGAGGAATAATGAAAGCCGCGATAATAAGTGATATTCACTCAAACTTAGAAGCGTTACAAGCGGTTATTAAGGACATCAAAAAAAGACGCATAAAGAGAATTCTTTGTCTTGGGGACCTGGTGGGTTATGGCGCTAATCCTAATGAATGTATTGCGATATGCTTATCCGAAGCAAAAATTATCATTGCGGGGAATCACGATTGGGCAGCCGTGAAGAAAACCGATATATCGGTGTTTAACCCAGTGGCTGCCGAGGCGATTAAATGGACACAAAAGCAATTAACCAAAGGGAATTCAGGTAAACTGCAGCGTCTTAAGTTGACTGACAGTATTGACGACATATTATTAGTCCATGCTTCACCTGATAAACCTAAGCAATGGGAATACCTGTTTTCTCTTGATGAAGCAAAACGTCAATTCGAATTCTTCAAGACCCAAGTGTGTTTTGTTGGTCATACCCATGTCCCAAGTGCTGTCTTTCAAGATGCAAATGGTTATACTGATTTTGTCAACGATAATCCTTTTCCATTGATTGAAGGTCGGCGCTACATTATTAATGCCGGCAGTATTGGTCAACCGAGAGACCTCGATCCAAGAGCCAGTTATGCAATATATGATGGCAATTGCAGGGCAGTTGAAATCGTCCGATTGGACTATAATATTCCACTTGCTCAACAGAAGATAATCGACGTTGGTCTACCTGAGGTGCTTGCTGATCGGCTATTAGCCGGGCGTTGAGACTGTTACTAATAGCTAATGGGGGGATATATCGAGCCCCTCAGCGAGGGACTGGATAAACTTTGATTCATATAATGATGTCTAAATTTCGAATAGATTTATGTTCTATTTAGGAGAGAAAGAATGAAAAAAAAGGGGCCGGTGACGAAGTTGAAAGAGGAAATTAAAGAGAAAGACGGACTGATTCAAGAATTAAATGACAAGTACTTAAGGGCACTTGCGGAGTTAGAGAACAGTCGTAAATTAATGCGTAAAGAAATGCAAAATCATCGATTGTTGACAAAGGCTGAATTTTGCAATAAAGTCATACCAGTTCTAGATAGTTTTAACCGAGCCCTGAGCGGTGCTGAACTCAACGAGAATTTCGAGAAATTTTACAAAGGTGTTGAGATAATCCATCGACAGTTGAAGGGTGCTCTTAAATCACTTGGTCTGGTGGAGTTTTCTGGACTCGGTGAAGTTTTTGATCCCAGTCGGCATGAAGCCGTGGGAACCGTAGTAGCGGATGGTATCCAAAGTGAAGATATCGTGGTTGAGGAAATTAGCAAAGGTTATCTCATTAATGATCGCGTAGTGAAACCGGCTAAGGTTCTCGTTTCCAAACAGAAGGAAGGAGGTCAAGAAAATGGCGAAGATAATAGGGATTGATTTAGGAACCACAAATTCATGTGT
>JAUWLY010000240.1 GCA_030613445.1 Candidatus Stahliibacteriota bacterium
TTTTTCCCAACAAATGCGAGTGTTATTGTATTGGTTGCTGGTCCAGCAATGAGAAATGTCAGTGCAGCACCAGGCACCAAACCCTTTAACAAAAGCGCTGCAGCAATCGGCACAGCACCAATAGCACAGATATATAAAGGGACAGAAATAGCCAACATCAATGGATAGGCAATAAGGGGGTTTGAGAGGTAAACGCTCGCAATATCTTTTGGTAGTAGTGCAGTTAACACACCACCGGCTATGACACCGAGAAGAAGGGTTTTCCCGATATCCTCTGGCAAGATTCTGAATCCATAGTTCAATGTCTGTTTTATTCTCTCGAGCATGGTTATACGGGCATGCGAACCATGTTCAGAGAGTTCAGGCACTTGTTCTTTGCCTGTGGAGTATACCAACACACCAATGAATAATCCTGCAATGAGGGCTGCCAACGGTCTTGCAATCATGTAGATGCCTCCGAGAAAAGCATAGGTTACAAATAGAGAATCAATACCAGTGGTTGGTGTGGACACGAGGAATGCCATTGTTGATGCTTTAGAAGCGCCATCCTTTCTTAAACCTGCAGCAATAGGAATCACACCACAGGAACAAACAGGGAGTGGAATACCGAATACTGTTGATTTCAATACTGGGATAAGACCAGAACCGCCCAAGTGGCGTCGGATAAACTCCTCACCGATGAATGAATGGATAATACCAGCAATAAGCAGTCCGAGTAATAGCCAAGGACTTACTACAAGCAGCAGATGCCATATTTCGATGAGGATATTAAGAAGAGTATCAAGCATAAAGCGAAGCTCCGATCATATATCGATAATTCTGGTAAAGAGGAACGACGTTTAGAGCATTTGAACTTAGAGATTTGAATTTACCTGCCCCGTTAGATAAAACAATTTCATAAAGTTGAAGGCACCAAATCATCCTCACTTCATTATAAATATTTTGAAGAAAGATTGACTTTATATCTAACGGGGTGAACATTTCGAATTTAGGATTTAGAATTTGAATAGGAATTTATTGAATTTCTATTCATTAGAATACCTGTTCTACAGTTTTTATTTCGGGAATTCTTTCTTTTATTTTTTTCTCGATAGCCATTTTAAGTGTCATTGTACTCATCGGACAACCTGCGCATGCGCCAGTGAGTCTGACCTTAACAATTCCATCTTCAGTAACCTCAACTAACTCAACATCACCGCCATCTGCCTGTAGACCTGGTCTAATCTCATCCAGGACTTTTTCGACCTTATCTTTCATGTTTCCTCCTTTTATATTAAATACTTAAACCCGGTTAGATATGTACTATCTAAACGGGGTAAATGCTTAAGAATTAAAGTCCCTATCTCTATTCATCATCTATCCTCTTATTTCTTTCTATCTTAAGACAATCTTTACACAGACCTTTGAAGTAGCCGTGTACTTCTTCGACCTCATGACCATGCATTTGTTTTTTTTCTGCAATAGGACATTTAATATCAATATCTATTATTCTGCCGCATTTTTTACAGAGAAAGTGGTGATGGGAAGAAGTATTGAAATCATATCTAATTTCTGTTCCGGTAATAGTAACAGCAGATACCAATCCTTTTTCCAAAAAGGCATTTAGAGTATTGTAAATAGTTGTCATCGACATTGTCGGGATGTTTTTGGAGAGTGCTTCATAGATCATTTCCACAGTGTGGTGTCTATTCATATGTTTATTCAGGTATTCGAGAACCTTTATACGCTGATATGTTGGTCTCAAGTCTATTTTCATCAAGATATTTTCCAATCTTTTCATATCTGATATTTTTTTCACTATGAACTCCACATAATTAGCCGAACGACTGGATTAATGATAAAGGGCATACAAGTATTAATAATCATAATTTATGTCCTGAACGTTTTTCTTAATTTGAACTCCTGTTTTTTGCCTTTGTTCCATTGTTTTACTGGTCGGAGGTAGCCTACTACACGTGAGTAAATTTCAGATTCCAAGCCACATTTCGGACACTTACTATGTTCTCCGGATAAATAACCATGACTCGGGCAAACACTGAAAGTGGGTGTAAAAGTCAAATAGGGCAAATGATAGTTTTCGCAGATTTTACGGATTAAGGCCTTGATTGTATTATAGTCGTTAATGCTTTCACCGGCAAAGATATGGAGCACTACTCCTCCTGTGTATTTTGTTTGAATTTCATTCTGTAATTCAATGGCTTCGAAAATATCATCGGTAGAATTTACTGGCAGTTGGGTAGAATTTGTGTAGAACGGTTCGGCTCCCCTTTTGCATTCTTCTTCGTTTGCACAGATGATCTGGGGATATTTTGTTTTGTCGTGCTTTGCTAACCGATAGGCTGTGCCTTCAGCAGGCGTTGCTTCAAGATTGTAATTATCGCCAGTCTCCTTTTGAAATTCTATTAGTTTGTTCCTCATAAAATCCAAGATCCTTAACGTAAATGCTTGGGATTTTTTCGTAGCAATATTTTCTCCAAACAGGTTCAGACAAGCCTCATTCATTCCGATTAATCCAATTGTTGAGAAGTGATTTTTCCAGTAGTCATCGAAACGTTTTTTAACATTTCTCAAATAGAATTTTGCATACGGATAGAGATCTTTCTCTGTGAATCTTTCAAGGACTTTTCTTTTTATTTCTAAGCTTTCTTTCGCTAGGGTCATTAGTTTTTCCAATCTTTCTATAAACTCATTTTCATTCTTGGATAAATACCCTAGTCTTGGCATATTGACAGTAACTACACCGATTGATCCGGTTAAGGGGTTAGAACCAAAAAGTGAACCACCTCTTTTTGTTAGTTCTCTATTGTCTATTCTCAAACGACAGCACATTGATCTTGCGTCTTCTGGTTTCATATCGGAATTTATGAAATTGGAGAAATAAGGTACTCCATACTTGGCAGTCATCTGCCATAATCCTTTCAGATCAGGATTATCCCAATTAAAATTCTTGGTGATATTATAAGTGGGGATAGGGAAAGTAAATACTCTGCCCTTGGCATCACCCTCCATCATTACTTCAAAAAGGGCTTTATTGAAAGTATTCATTTCTTCTTGGAAATCTCTATAGGTTACGCCTTGTACTTTGCCTCCAATAACAACACCCTGGTCAGCATAGTATTTGGGAGCGGTTAAATCCAATGTAATGTTAGTGAATGGAGACTGGAAACCAACCCTGGTAGGTACATTTACATTGAAAATAAATTCTTGTAAGGCTTGTTTCACTTCCTTATAATTTAGTTTATCATATCTTATAAATGGCGCCAGGAGTGTATCAAAATTGGAGAATGCCTGAGCACCAGCAGCTTCACCCTGTAGAGTGTAGAAGAAATTGACCACTTGTCCTAATGCACTTCTGAAATGTTTGGCTGGTACACTCTCTACCTTTCCCATTACACCTTTGAATCCTTGTACCAAGAGGTCATATAAGTCCCATCCAACGCAGTAAACAGACAGGATATTCAAATCATGAATATGAAAATCGCCGTTGGTATCAGCTTCTCTTATCTCAACGGGGTAGATTTTATTCAACCAATATACTTTGCTGACCTCTGAAGAAATATAATTGTTCAATCCCTGCAATGAGAACGTCATATTGCTATTCTCATTAACCTGCCAGTCCATTTGTTCTAAATACTGGTCTACTATGTTAACATTTGCCTTAGCAGTAATTTCTCTGATTCGGGCATGCTGATCCCGATAAATAATATAAGCCCTGGCAGTCTTGCGGTAAGGAGAAGACAATAAGATCTCTTCAACAGCATCCTGAATGCCTTCAACTGTCGGGTTCTTGTGGGTAATTGCTTGCTGAGCCAAATTCAGAACCTTGAGAGTGAGTTTCTTTGCAATTTCTGCATCGAATTCATCAGTAGCTTCACCAGCTTTAGCGATCGCATCTGTAATTTTTTGTGCATCGAATTCTGCTGTTCTACCATCTCTTTTTTTAATCTTTTTGAACACACCATCCTCCCTTCATTGATATATTTAATATATTAGAGAAGAATTTCCATTTGTCCATACCATCTTTTAATATCTTAATTTTTGTAGTCATTTCAAATATGTAATCATTATAATTAAAAACTGACATTTGTCAAGAGTTAATTTAAGTAAGCATTACAACGGTTTACACTAGGCAAGGATGAGAAAATCATCCAAAATTACAATAATTTTAATACCCACGTGTCTTTATAATTGCCGACCTGGGAATCCAGTCTCGCAGAGTCATTCTCTGGTTCGACCAGGGAATCCAGTCTTTTCGCCTAATACACCGACAGTTATTGAGTAATTGAGTAATTAAGTTACTAAGTTATTGTCGCCTTTGAATCCTAACGGATTGGAAGAGACCCACACACCTTTTTTAGTCTGTATAATGATAACCAAACGCCAGACCAATGTACATAGTGGAAATTGTAGGCTTCATAAGAGAATAGATAAGTAAAGGTGTGGGGTGGAAATGAGATTTCATCTGGAAGTTAGCGCTTTGCGCTGGAACATAAACAGTTATTGAGTAATTGAGTTATTAAGTTATTGGTGTCTTACTTCTTACGCTCTTTTCCCGCTCGCAAGAGCCATCACCGTTCACCCCAGTGAACCATAACCGTTGCGAACCTGTCTCGAGCTTTGTCGAGAGAGCAACCATTCCCGCACGCAGTGCCATTTTCCTCTACTCTCTACGCTCTTTATAGCGTATTTGTAAACAGCAGAATTCCAAATAATATGATAAGTAATGCACCAATTAAAGAAAATGTTGTTTGCAAGATCGTGTTCACCTTTGGTCTATTGATAATAAATTTTGTTACACCCTTTTTTGCCAGAATCGTTGAAACGCCAACAAGAGAGATAGTAGTTGCCATTCCCAATGCCATGCACAG
>JAUWLY010000199.1 GCA_030613445.1 Candidatus Stahliibacteriota bacterium
AAGATCACCGATTGTCTGAATATTTTCATTCTTGAGGCAGTTAGATGCTCGGACTGATATCTCTAGTTCGTCGATACTCCTCTTCAATATTTCCCGGATGCGGCGATGTTCAGCATCCAATTGCTCTTTCGAAGTGAACTGTGGTTCGACCCCAAGGCTGGTTATGAAAGATAGATGGTGTTTGAGGAGACTTGATGCCTCGACTATTGCTTCGAGCGGAGTTAGACTACCATCAGTTTCTAAGTCAATTGTGAGATGATCATAATCAGTTTTAGTCCCGACGCGGGTATTTTTTATGGTGAAATTGACTGACAAGACTGGTGTGAATATGGCATCGATGAATATTGTTCCAAGCGGTGCCTCATCATGTTTGAAAACATCTGCCGGGACATACCCGCGACCAGCTTCAACAGTCATTTCCATGGTAAAGTTCACTTTGGTTTCAGTTACCGTCAATATCTTCTGCGTTGGTGTCGTTATTACTATATCAGGATTTTTTTCGATGTTCTCAGCGGTATATTCTTTCTTCCCTTTGGCTTTTAAATATAGGGTGCTGGGACCATCAGTCAATAATTTCACCCTGACACGTTTCAGGTTCAGGATGACTTCTGCAATATCTTCGTAGACGCCAGGGATTGTGGAGAATTCCTGTAGGATATCACCAATCCTCACTCTAGTTATGGCAGCCCCCTGAATCGATGACAATAATATTCTCCTTAGGGCATTGCCCATAGTAACCCCGAAACCGCGTTCCATCGGTGATAGAATGAAACGACCAAAGCTATCATTTGTGACTTCCTTGTCAATCTCAATCTTTTTTGGCATGACTAATGGTTTTAAGCCCATAGTACCCCTCTATTTAGAATATAATTCAACTATCAAATTTTCTTGGATCGGCATCAGAATATCCTCGCGTTTAGGTGAGCGTACTATTGTACCAATGATTTTTTCAGCATCCAGTTTGAGCCAACCGACAATCTTTTCTGGATCGCGTTCATCAAGTGCTTTCTTGATGAACGGATTTTTCTTCTGTGCGTCAACGAGTTTAATAACCTGGTCCACCTTGACCATATACGAAGGGATGTTCATTTTCTTGTCGTTGACCAAGATGTGACCATGTCTGACCAGTTGTCTAGCGTGGGTTCTTGAAGACGCTATGCCAAGCTGGTAAACGACGTTATCCAATCGTCTTTCTATGGCAATCAAAAGGTTCTCACCAGGGTTGCCGGCTTTTCTTGTTGCATCATTAAAGATTTTCCTGAATTGTCTCTCAAGGATTCCGTAGATTGCCTTGACTTTTTGTTTTTCTCTGAGTTGGATAGCATAGCTCGTCAGTCTTCTTCTGCCGATTTTGCCGTGACTGCCAGGTGGATAGCCCCGACGTATAAATGCACATTTATCAGTGTAACAACGACTTCCGCGCAAGAACAGTTTTTCGCTTTCGCGGCGACAAAGTTTGCATTTTGCTCCTATATAACGTGCCACTATTACACCCTCCTTCGTCTTGGTGGTCGGCAACCATTGTGAGGTAAAGGAGTAACATCTTTGATCGCGGTGATTATTAAACCGACAGTTTGGAGTGTTCTGATCGCTGCTTCACGACCTGGACCTGGACCCTTTATCCTCAGTTCGACCCGTTTAACACCAAGGGCCAGTGCTTCTCTTGCGACGCGGTCAGCACATTGCTGTGCAGCGTATGCAGTGCCTTTCTTAGTGCCCTTAAAACCTATCTTCCCTCCTGAAGACCAACACAGGACATTGCCTTTGTTATCAGCTATCGATACGATAGTATTATTGAACGAAGCGAAGATATTGGCAATTCCGGCTTGCTCGGTTCCAACTGCCTTCTTACGCCTGGATATATTTGGTTTTGAGCCGTGCGTTCTCCTTGGCTTTGGCTTTCTCATTACTTCTTACCTCCTGGTCCTGCTTTACTTGACACGGTTTTCTTCCTGCCTTTTCTGGTACGTGCATTCGTCCGCGTGCGCTGTCCTCTTGTTGGTAAACCAACCTTGTGTCTTGATCCACGATAGCTTCCAATATCGATAAGCCGTTTAACATCAGCGGCGATTTCTGCGCGCAAAGCTCCCTCAACTTTATATTCTGCTTCGATCAGCTTCCTTATTTTCATAATTTCCTCATCCGTCAGATCTTTAATTCTCTTGACAGAGTCAATGCCGATTGTATGTACAATCTTTTGTGCAGAGTGAAGACCAATGCCATAGATTGCCGTAAGTCCGTAGGCGACTTTTTTGTTCGGTGATAAATCAATACCTGAAATTCTTGCCATAAACCTCCTTACATAAGCGCGGAATTACGCTGATATTGACACGGAGTGACGCAGACTCAGCGTTAATCAGTGTCGTTATCCGCGCTAATCGGTGGATTATTATAATCATCCCTGCCGTTGTTTGTGTCGAGGGTTTTTGCAAATAACCATAACAACACCTTTACGCTTGATAATCCGACAGGAAATACAGCGCTTTTTAACTGATGTCTTAACTTTCAAAGTAACTCCTTAGTTTAAACAATATTATACACAGCTTCGCAGGAAAATCAAGGACTTTTGTATTATTAACCTTCAAAGCAATAAATTCCCATAATGCTTTTAAGTTCTCTGATTACTTATATCTCCAGACGATGCGACCCCGTGAAAGATCATAAGGTGTCAGTTCGAGCAATACTCTGTCGCCGGGGAGGATTTTTATATAACTCATCCTCATTTTACCAGAGACATGAGCGAGTACCTTATGACCATTGTCTAGCTCAATACGAAACATTGCGTTAGGAAGAGTTTCGAGTATCGTACCTTCTGTTTGGATTAAGTCTTTTCTTGCCATTGCTTAATTTTCCACAACTCTTGTCAAGTTCATATGCCCCTTTTCTAAGATTGCAATAGTATCTTCAAAATGACTCGATAGTGAACCGTCACGCGTAGATATTGTCCAACCATTGGACTCGGTTTTAACCTGGTAATCCCCTCTATTTACCATCGGTTCAATTGCTATAACCATGCCGGGAGATAGCACTGGGTTTGGTCCTTTAGCTACAAAGTTTGGAATGACGGGTTCTTCGTGCAGGGATTGACCGACACCGTGGCCAGTTAATTCTCTGACAACACTGAAACCGTTACTTTCGACGATTGTTTGGACACTGCGTGAGATGTCGGATATTCTGTTCCCTTTTCTTGCAGCTTTGATACCTTCTCGCAAGGCTTCTTTTGTGACCTCCATGAGTTTTTTTGCGTCTTTTGATATCTTGCCGACGGCAAAAGTTCTTGCTGCATCGGCGATATAACCTTGGTATTTAATTCCAAGATCAATCTTCAGAAGATCACCGTTTGCAATCCTACGCCCGTCTGGTATACCGTGAACGACTTCGTCATTCAATGAAATACAGCAGCTTTTTGGAAAACCGCGATAGTTTAAAAAGGCAGCCGATGCACCGCGATCTTTGATCGTGATATCAACATGATCGTTCAATTCTATTGTCTTCATTCCAACCAGATCCATTTTCGATATCTCTGAAAAGATATCAACAATAATATTGCCGGCAATGACCATTTTCTTAATTGCCTCGCCATCTTTAATTGGTATAGGCATCGATGATATTGGAAAGTTTCTTGAATACTTCTTCTTGAGAGCCAGTTGCTTCTGCACGCTCGTAGATGCGATGTGCTTTATAGAAACCAACGAGTGGTTGAGTTTCTTTTTCATAAACAGCCAACCTCCTACGGATGAGCTTTTCGTTGTCATCGTTTCTCTTGATGAGAGTGGTTTTGCAGATGTCGCACACTTGCTTCTGACGGGGCGGATTTGTTACGTAGTTGTATATTTTGTTACACTGGGGGCAGTATCTTCTGCTAATCAGCCGTTTGATTATCTCGGTTTCATTAAGGTGCATTTCAATCGCTACCTTTAAAGATAATGAAAGACGATTCAAATCTGAAATCAGATTTTGGGCCTGATTCATGTTCCGTGGGAACCCATCGAGTAGGATATCGTCGGCTTTATGTTTTTCAATGAATTGCCTGGCGAATGCAGAAATGATATCATCTGGCACTAATGCACCATTATTCAAGTACTGAGCGATTTTGGTGCCCAGCTCGCTTTTTGAAGCCACTTCATCTCGGAGCATGTCGCCAATCGAAAATTTTGTGGATTTATAACGTGCGGACAAAAGATTCGCTTGGGTTCCTTTACCTACGCCAGGAGGGCCGAATAACAAAACCATCATCTTCTGCCTCTGATCTTACCCTTTTTCATGAAACCTTCATAATGGTACATCATTAATTGTGATTCGATCTGCTGGAGTGTGTCGAGTGCGACACCAACAATAATGAGAAGCGTGGTACCACCGAAGTAAAAAGGTACATTGAGGAAATTTATTAAATACCAAGGCACCAAGGCAATGAATGCAAGAAACAAAGCACCTGGTAGAGTGATTCTTGAGAGCACGTCATCGATATAATTAGCGGTTCTTGGTCCTGGTCTTATCCCAGGGATAAAGCCACCGTAACGTTTCATATTATCGGCCATTTCTACGGGGTTGAAGACAATGGATGTATAGAAATAAGTGAAGAATACGATCAGTGAGAAGAAAAGGATGTCATACCCCCAAAAACCTGGTTTAAACATCAAGAGGATGTTTTTGAAAGCTGGTACAAAAGAGCCAATTGTGCTTGGGAACATGACCAGGGATTGGGCGAAGATTATTGGAATGACACCAGCTGTATTTACCCTCAAAGTTAAGAAAGTAGACTGACCGCCATACATTTTGCGACCAACAATACGTTTTGGATACTGGACTGGAATACGGCGTGCGGCTTGGGTCATGATAACGACGCCAGCGACAATAGCAATCATAATAGCGATCATCAAGATCAAATTAATAATCGACATACCTTGCGTAAGAACCCGCTGCACGGTCTGCAAAAAGTAACCAGGGTATTCTTCAAGGCAGCCGACAAAAATAAGGAAAGAAATTCCGTTACCAATACCTTTTTCCGTAATTTGTTCACCTAACCACATAGCAAATATCGCGCCGGCGGTCAGGGTCAACATGGCAGTTATCCGGAACCCCCATCCTGGATCAAAGACTATTGCCATAGGACCAGCCGCGCTCGTGAATTTCTGAGTTTCCAGAAAGATGGAGATGCCGGTTGCCTGGAATCCTGCCAATGCCACCGTAAGATACCTGGTGTACTGAGTTATTTTTCTACGTCCGGCTTGATCGCGCTGTAACCGTTCAATCTGTGGAAACACTGAACCTAGCAGCTGAAAAATAATTGAGGCTGATATGTAAGGCATGACCCCGAGAAAGAGAATGGCGGAGCGTGATAGAGCACCACCGACAAATATATCGTACATGCCTAATATGTTTCCTGATTGTTTCAATTGAGCCATGAGAAGACCAAGCGCCTGAGCGTTTATACCGGGTAAAGGGATATGGCCACCGAGCCGGTAAACAGCGAGCGCAAAAAGGGTGAACATTAACTTTTTCTTCAGGTCAGGTACTTTGAAGATATTTTGAAATGTTGACATCATGATAGTTTTTCTATTTTACCTTTAGCTTTCAGAATTTTTTCTTCGGCGGTTTTTGAGAACTTATGAGCCTTGACCGATAGTGGCTTGGAAAGCTCACCTTGACCAAGTATCTTGAGCATTTTACCACCTTTGATATCGCCCTTTTCTTTGAGATACTCCGGCGTTATTTCGGTGTCAGCACCGAATTTATTCAATAATCCAACGTTAATTATTTCATAATGCTTCTTGAAAATGT
>JAUWLY010000066.1 GCA_030613445.1 Candidatus Stahliibacteriota bacterium
GCTTGATGCCTGAAATCGTTACCACTGCACCAAGATATGATGCATACAGTGGTCTGACAGATACAATATACGTTACTGCATCTCGATATGATGATACAGACATTGGTCCTATAACTATGATTGGACAAACAAAACCAAATACACCGGGTGCTAATAATGAGCCGTTTCAGATCAATGTGAATAATCTGGACAATAATCAATCATTCAGTGGAGATATCAATTCTATTATTTTCCTGGTGATGATGAGCCTTATTATCGGACTATTTGTGCTGCTCCACTACCTGCGTAAAAACCGCAGACCAGCTAAGGTAGTGTGTTATTGTACAAATAAAACGAACCAATAATTGACCCAGGAACTGAAATGTGATTGATAATGTGATAAAAATGTGAGAAATTATATTATATTTTACCCTCACACCAAAGACTTTGGTGTGGGGACTAGGTATTTGATATATTCAAGGAGGATATATGTTTGCACTGCTTTTAATTTTTCTCACAGCCAATAATGAAAAGACTGTAGAAGCACGTTTTACCGATGTATCACCAAAGATTGATGGAGTAATAGAAGATGTCTGGCTGCAGGCGGATTCAGCTTATGATTTTGTCCAATACATACCCTATGAAAAAACCGAGCCTTCACAAAAAACTGTGGTATATGTATTGCAAGATAAAGACAATCTCTATTTTGCATTCCGCTGTTATGCAGAAAAGCATAAGCCAATCGCCAGTTTTACAAAGGACGAGGATTACGTTGTAATCAGGATTGATCCGTTTGGAAGTAAAACAACAGGATACTATTTTATTGTATTCGGAAGTAATTTATTTTATGATGGTTGGATACATGATGACGGTCGCACTGAGGATGATTCCTGGGAGGGTGTGTGGTATCAGAATATAAAATTGTATGATGATCGTCTTGAAGCGGAAATAAAAATTCCGTTCAAATCAATCCGGTATAAAAAAGGACTTGACCAGTGGGGCGTACAATTTATGCGGCATATTGCTGATAATCTTGAGGATGATTACTGGACCGAGGTTTTACAGCAAGAAGGTGACCTGGTTTCTAAATGGGGTCTATTAACTGGTATCGATCCCCAGGCAACAGGCTACTATTTTGAATTATTCCCTGAAGCATATGTGAGATATGATCGGGATGAAGTACAAGATACAACTGAAATCAAACCGAGTTTGAGTTTGAATTTTAAATGGGATGTCACACCCCAAACAACCCTCAATGCAACTATATATCCAGATTTTGCCCAGATTGAATCTGATCCGTTTACGCTAAACCTCTCTCGCTACCCAGTATATTTAGATGAACGAAGACCATTTTTCATTGAGGGACAGGATATTTTTCGCCTGTCTGATTTTGGGCCTCACAATGATTTTTTTCAAACATTAGATATCTTTTATTCCCGCAAGATAGGCAAGTCAATGAACGGTGAAGCAGTGCCCATTATTAGTGGATTAAAATTAACAAACAAATCAAAGAATTGGAATTTTGGTATGCTGGGCGCTTACACAGGTAAATATACAGGAATTATTTATAATGATACTATTTTTGAACCTAACCGGGGGTTTGGTGTAATAAGGGCAAAATATCGGGTAATGGAAACTTCAGATATCGGTATGCTCTTCAGTGGTGAAGCAGCTGATAAAGATGATTACAATTATGCAATTGGACTTGATGGAGTATATCGTAAAGGAGCCAATCAATTGATTGTTCAAGGCGCAGTGAGTGATAAATCTGAAAAAAGAGGTTGGGCAATGTCTTCTGGATATATGGGTTATATGGGTAGTTTTAGAACCCGTGCTGCAGTTGAGGTTGTACACGACTCTTTTGATGTTAGAGACATTGGTTTTGTTCCCTGGGCTGGAAGGAAGAGATTTAATGTTTCTTGCGGTCCTTATAAAATATATCCTAAAGGTTTGTTTAGAGACTTGTATTTCGGTCCTGGAATTACTATTATGCAAGAGCCTGGTGATACAAACTGGTCAAAATTAGGTAGCGTAGAAATCAATCCTAATTTTCGTAATAACTGGGGTATTTATGCTGGAATCACAGCTGGTCCTTATTATGAAGCAGATACAGATTACTTCCATCGCAGCGTTAATTTCAATGCATGGGGTCCGCTTTTTGGTAACTATTTCCTTTTCTGGTGCAATTATTCTTACGCGTATAATTATCGGCAAGGATTTTTGGCTTACCAGGGTGCAAATTCTTTAACCTTCCACTATTCAGTAATGCAACAGATGCGGGTTGGTCTTAGGTCTAATCTGTGGATTGAATGGGACACGCTCAACACGATTATGGCGATAACACCACGATTTAGACCTTATATAGAATATAGATTCAATGCTAGTATGAAGTTGGATATTTTCAGTGAATTTGTAATGGATACACCGGGCACAGATTTTGGCGAAACTGATCTGCTTTCAGTTCGAACTGGTCTGCTCTTTTCCTGGAACTTCTCACCAAAGTCGTGGTTTTATATTGCACTGAATGATTATCGCGAACAGGACCAGGGTGAAATAAAGCCTCAGTACCTTATTGGCGCAGTCAAGGCAAAGTATTTGTTCTATTTCTAAAGAAGCGTAAACTATTGTCTATCAATGCTTTGCTGATAGGTATCTGGCAAAACGTTGGTAAAGCTTGAAATTTGTCATTTGGAATTTCTAATGTGACATTTAGTTATTTGCTTCTTTGTGTCAATTTTTAATCAATATTTCAGGTATTTACCCAAGCTCATTGCAAATGGGCTGGATTTAGGTATTTTGGATTTTAGGTATTTGTATTTCATCCCTTGACAAATCGGTAAATATCATTATAATAATATAGACCGACCGTCGGTCTATTCCTTGAATCAGTAGTGACCGACCGCCGGTCTAAGGAAGGAAAACCTTATGACCAGACAAGTTAAAAGACCTGAAATCAGAAAAAACGAGATAATTGATGCAGCTCGAAAGTTCTTCTTTCAAAAAGGTTATGAACAGACTTCAATCCAGGATATTATCGATGACCTTAGTATTGCCAAGGGAACATTCTATCATTACTTCAAAGCAAAATTAGACCTGCTCGACCAATTAATCGATAGAACAACAAGCGAAATATCGGCATCAATCAAGCCAATTCTGAATATGGACATAAATGCAATCGAAAAGTTTAACAAGGTTTTTCAAGTTGCAACCGCTGTTAGTTTGCAAAACATTGATGTGTTTCTGGTACCGCTTGGGGTGATGTATAAGGATGAGAATACAATAATCAGAGTAAAAATGTATAGAAGGATGGTTGAGAAAAGCACACCATTGCTTTCATCGATTATTGAACAAGGAATCAAGGAAGGTGTGTTCAACAACCCCTATCATAGTGATGCAGCTGAACTGCTGATGCAGATAGTCGCAAACCTGGATGAAACGATATGCAGGTTGATACTTCACGAGAACGAAACGCTGGAACACCTTGCAAAGATCCTGGTGCAGAAGACCAAGCTATATCTGGATGCAATGGAACGTATACTTGGTGCTCCTCAGGGATCATTGCAAGTGTATATTCCAGAAGATTATGAAAAATTAGTAAAGATGTTTCATGAAGAATTACGAAAGGAAAAAAATAATGAAACTGATAAAACATAAACAAATGATTTTTAGGTATTTTGGATAAAGGTAGCCCCGCCCTTTTGCTAAAAGAGCGGGACACTGAATTTTGCAACCGAATCAGAGATTTGGGCAAAATTCGTGGAGGATGTATGAATTGTTTCACAAATTTGCTTAAAATAATATCCTGTGCAGCAGTCGTATTATGTGCATTATCTATAAGTTCCCAGTTGTACGCGCAGGACATGACTGCGGATGAAATCATAAATACAATGACAGAAACTATGAACCCTGATCAATCCCAGGGTAGGATGAAGATGACTATTATGACAACTTCTGGACAGGAACGCACATTTGAATACGAGACATTTTCCAAAAATCAAGGAGAAAAGAGTCTGATGAAATATGTGAAACCAACAAGAGTAAAAGACCAGGCAATACTCATGCTCAATAATGCTGATGATATCTGGGTATATTTTCCACGCACAAAACGGGTTCGCAAACTTGCTACCCATGCCAAGAAACAGAAGGTCGAAGGTAGTGATTTTTCTTATGAAGACATGGGTGCATCAAACACATTTATTGATGAATATGATGCAGTACGGCACAATGATGAGAAAAAAGAAGGCAGGCAATGTTACAAGATTGAGCTTACGCGCAAGTCTGAAAGTTCTGCAAGCTACTCAAGGATCGTGATGTGGGTAGATAAAGAATATATGGTTCCACTTGTAATAGGTTATTATCACGAGGATGATCCCAAACTATGGGAAAAACAACTTGTATGCAGTGATATTCAATTAATCGACGGTATCTATACGCCCATGAAATTTGTCATGTATAATAAACTCGATAACACACACACCAGCATGGAGATAATCGAGGTCACATATAAGGTCGAGTTACCAGACAACCTGTTTACTGAACAGGGGATGCAACAATGAAACATTTGAAACTTGGTTCTTGTCCCGATTTATCATTTTGGATTATAATATATAGGAAAATCGTGGATCCCGCAAAGCGGGAGAACTTGCCTCTTGGAACTTGGTTCTTGGAACTTGGAATTTGTATCTTGGTTCTTGGAGCTTGTAGCTTTTCTATTGCACAGGTAGATATCTATGGATACTTTGAACCTCAATTCTCAGGCATGTACTACGATTCAGCCTTTTATCAGGTGAATTACAATAAGCTGAGAATCGATCTTAAAAGCACCGCGGTCAAGAATATTGAATTCGGTGCAAATGTAATCTATCTACTTTATTTTGGTAAAAAAGACTGGGATATCCTCGACTTCTTACCTGAACACATCGTTTCTACAATCCCTTCTGAAATGTATCCTTATTATCAGTTGACATTCAAGGATACTTTGTTCCTCGATAATGCCTATGCACGCGTGAATATTCGGCGCTTGGCATTGACTGTTGGCAAACAACAGATATCCATGGGTACAGGATATTTCTCAAATCCAACCGATATTCTCAATACAAAAGATGCACTCGATCCAACATACGAACAACCCGGTCACAATGCCATTCGCCTGAATCTATATATAGGCAACCGAATGAACCTTATGGGTCTTTATACACCAATTGCATCAGACTGGGAGAATTCAGGCAAACTCGTACGCGCAAAAATAGGCATTAGCCATTTTGATTTCTCTGTAAGCGGACATGAATACCAGCACACAAGTACCAACTTCTATACATTTCAGCAAACCCAGGAACGCAGAATGCTCATCGGCGCAGATTTTGTCGGGGAATTGCTTGGTCTGGGTGTTTGGGGAGAGGGCATTTATAATTTCATAGAAGACGAGGATGATGATTTCTATGAATTCATTGTCGGCACAGACTATACTTTTGAATCTGGTCTCTATGGTATGCTCGAATACCATCGTAATTCTCTTGGCAAATCAGATTATACAGAGTATAACCTTAATGACTGGATGCGCTTTTTTACGGGCGAGACAAAAACCATTTCTCAAGATCAGGTCTATGGATTTATTCAGTATCCTTTAACTGACCTGATAAATATTGGCGGTTCAATCATCGTGTGTGTCTCAGATAAAAGTGTAGCATTTGTACCGACAATAAATTACAGTCTTTTTGAAAACGTCGACCTCATGCTCATGGGTAATTTTTATGTAGGTGATGAGGGAAAAACTTTTAGCAGTTCACTGGGTAATGGTGGCTTTTTCCGCACCACTGTGTATTTCTAAAAGGAGGAATCATGAGAGAAAAATTACTTAAAACATGGGCACACTTTGCGGCAACCCATCCCTGGCGGGTAATTATTGGATTATTTATCGTAACAGTGTTTGCTCTTATTTCAGCATCACGAATAAGAATGGATATGCGCTGGTCTGATTTGCTGCCAATGCATGATCCTATGGCGCAGGAATTTGATAGAATCTTAAAGGAATATAAAAGTGCATCTACTATACACATTGTAGTACAGGGACAAGAACACGAGATAAAGCAGTTTGCTGAAGCAGTTGCTCCTCAAATAGAAGAACTCACAAAATATGTAGACCGCGTGGACTACAAGCTTGATATAAAATTCTTTGCTGAACATGGGTTCATGCTTGCAAAAGCACAAGACCTGAAAACCACAAAAGACATGTTCAAGGATTTGAATCTGGTTCCTTTTTTGACAAACATTAACGATAATTTCGAAGAAGAGTATATTGGAGATGAAGAAGCACTTTCCACAAAAGAAAAAGAAGATGAAGCAGTTCGTTCTTTAGATGGTTTGCACTTCTGGCTCAAGGCAATGGATACGTCTATTAGCCAACCTGATAATGTAGATCCAGCATTTGCAGAATTGGCAGTTGATCGCCTTCTATATGGTGACCCCTATTTCATTTCCCATGATAAACGGGTTTTGCTGATTGCGATAAAACCTACGTTCAATGCCATGGATGTTGATAAAGATATTGCATCAACAATCGCACTCCAGAACATTCTCGATAAAATTTTACCAGAGTATCCTGGAGTCAAGGCAGGAATTACCGGGATGATCCCTCTGCAAAAAGATGAGATGGAGCATACAACTAGTAGTATGAAGAAGAGTTCTGTGGTAGCATTAGTGTTAGTATTAGTTCTCTTCATACTGACATTCCGTATGTGGAGTACGCCAGTACTCGCTGGTCTAAACCTGGTTATTGCAATTATTATTGCTGCTGGTGTGGTTGGTCTTATCCTGGGACGTCTTAACCTCATGACCTCCATGTTTGCGGTTATCCTGATTGGTCTGGGTATAGATTACTCTATTCACATCATCTCAGTGTATAGTGAACGTCGGGCTATAGACAAAGATGCTGTCCAGGCAATGGAGCAGACATTAGTCCGCTCTGGTACCGGGATCATCACTGGTGCTTTGACCACTGCAGCTGCATTCTTTGCTCTGGCTATTTCTGTGACACAGGGTATAAGAGAAATGGGTATTGTACTCGGTATTGGCATTATCTGCGCAATGGTTACTACCTTAACAGGATTACCTGCGATTCTTGTAGCACGTGAGAGATTTGTTTCAAGAGTAAGCCGCAAACCTGTTAAGCCACAACACGTTGAATTTGGCTTTCTTGAAAACTTTGGTAAGAGTATAATGCGGCGACCCCTTTTGTATTTGATTATCTCTGTAGTACTTACCGCGTTTTTCCTGTTTCAGGCATTGCATGTGAAATTCGATTATGATATGTACAATATGGAACCAAAAGGCTTAACAACAATAGCACTGCAGGATACGATTATTAAAGCCTTTGATATGAGTCCTGATTTTGCCATGGTCACGACGAGCTCATTAGAAGAATCATGGGAAATTGCTGAGAAGGCAAAAAAGATGCCTACTTTTAGCATGGTTGAGAACATTGGTGATTTTTGCCCACCTGAAGAAAAACAACTGAAACGTCAACCATATGTGGAAGATATCCGGAGATCACTGCAGTCAAACATAAAAAAGAAATTTCTTTCTCACAGGAATATTAATAAACTCATTGAACAACTGGAAAGGCTGGATATGAATATCTACGAATTATCGCAACTGGCATTCATTGGCGGGCAGGACAAAGTCGACGACAAATGCAAGAGTATTATCGGTGATCCAGAAAAAGAAGATTCAGAAAGCTTTATAATTAATCTTGCCCAAAAAATAAAGGAAAATCCTGAAAGAGCAATTCGCTGGCTGAACGAGTTCCAGAAATATTATGTACCGCAACTCAGGACAAAGGCATACAATATGGCAAACCCTGAATTAATCACGCTTGATAATCTTCCTGAACATATTAAAGAACGTTATATTAATGATGCTGGTAATACATATCTTGTTACTATATACCCCAGGGAACACATATGGAATTTTGAAGTACTTAGGCGCTTCAATGCTCAGTTAGAACGAGTCAGCCCCAGGATTACAGGTAATCCGCCTATGTTCTTACGGTTAATTGACTATATTGGAAGGGATGGATTGCGGGCAACTATACTCACTATCTTTATTGTAATAATCTTACTCTGGATTGATTTCCGTAGTCTGCGCATGGCTTTGCTTGGAGTAATTCCACTCATTGCTGGTGGTATCTGGATGATGGGACTTATGGAAACATTTGGAATGATGTTTAATTTCCTGAATGTGATGGGTATTCCTATGATCGTAGGAATTGGTATTGATGACGGCGTACACCTTCTTCACCGCTACAAATATGAAGGTCTTAACAAAACACCTGTTGTATTAAAAAGTACGGGGAAGGCAATACTGCTTACTTCCCTTACTACAATGGCAGGATTTGGTTCACTCCTGATTGCCACATACCGTGGATTTGCGAGCCTTGGAATGCTCCTGGCAATCGGCGTTGCATCCTGTTTTCTGACAACAGTACTATTTCTGCCGTCAATCATCGGGCTTACAAAAAGGGATTTAAGCAACACGCCCTAGAGATTTGACCCCATCATCCGCCATCATCCGTATTGACAGACTCAGGATTATGTATATAATAACGGAAGTCGATATCGAAAGAAGATAATATGAAAGAAGAGAAGCCTAAAAGAAATGTACTTATCCTTGGTCTGGTTTCACTATTTTCAGACCTCTCGAGTCAAATGGTCTACCCTCTTATTCCAGAATTCCTTGTAAGTATCGGCGCTAATAAATCAATCATCGGGCTCATTGAGGGCATTGCAGAAAGTACTGCCTCTATTTTCAGAACTGTTTTTGGTAAACTTTCAGATAAGCTAAAAAAAAGAAAACTCTTTATATTTCTCGGTTATTTCCTTTCTGCTTTTTCAAGACCACTTCTTTATCTGGCAAATGTGTGGACTTTTGTTCTTGGAGTACGATTTTCAGACCGCGTAGGTAAAGCAATAAGAAATCCGGCACGAGACGCACTTTTATCTACCTCAGTTAATGCATCGGAAAAAGGAAGAGCATTTGGATTCCAAAGAGCCATGGATAGAGTCGGTGCAATTGGCGGACCTCTTCTAGCAATGCTCATACTTGCTTTATTTAATAACAATGTTCGATTTGTCTTTTTATTATCAATTATTCCTGGCGTTTTAACTATCTTTTTTGTTCGGTTTGCCAAGGAGACCAGAGTAGACAGTAAATCAGATTCTACTGCTGTTCAAAAACATAGTCTGAGAAATGCTCCTTTTATAATCTTTTTAATCTCAAACATAGTATTTACTTTAGGGAATTCTTCAAATGTCTTCTTGATCTTAAGGGCGCGTGAAGCCGGATTGACTATCGCAATGATACCCGTAATATGGATTGTGTATAATATCTTTTGCACACTCTCATCACCTGTATTTGGGTCATTGTCTGATAAAATTGGAAGAAAACCGATAATCATTTCCTCTTTTCTCTATTATTCTGTTGTCTATCTTCTTTTTGGGATAGCTAATAATTTATGGCTTATCTGGGTATTATTCGGCGCATATGGGATCTATTATGGCCTGTCTGAAGGCGTGTTTCGCGCATATATTGCCGACCTTGTTGACCCTGAAAATCGTGCCACAGCTTATGGACTATTTAATACTGGTATTGGGCTTGCTCTATTCCCGGCATCCTTAATTATGGGAACTCTATGGGATAGATTCGGAAGCAAATGGGCATTTTTAGTATCTGCTGGGTTTAGTCTGCTTGGATTCTTGATATTTTTAATCAGTTTATTACTAAGGAAATCTAATAGAAAAGCAGGAGTTTAAAATGTCAAATGAACTCATCCACAACTTTTTACTTGGATTTATTAAACTCCACATACTCTACCATGCACAAAAAGAGCCAATATTTGGACAGGAATTTAAAAAAGAACTAAAAAGGCATGGATATGATATTTCTTTTGGAACACTCTATCCAATATTTCATAAATTAGAAAACAAAGGATATCTGAAATCAAAGCAAGAAAATGTGAATGGAAAAATAAGGAAATACTATTTCATAACAAAAAAAGGAGAAAGGATTTTAAAACAATCAAAGAATAAAGCAAAAGAACTGTTTGATGAACTGTTTGAAAAATGAATACACATAGGAGATAACAAATAAAGATAACCGATAACAGATAGAACGATAAAGTCATTAGTTGACAGAAGATAAGATTTTATTATAATCCTTTATGGAGAATCAAAATTTGCCGAACAATACAAGCAATAAAGTCATTGAAGTCAGTAAATTAACCAAAAGGTTTGAGAATATTACAGCTGTTGATCAAATTTGTTTTACTGTTAATAAAGACGAAATATTTGGTTTTCTCGGTCCGAATGGTGCAGGAAAGACAACAACAATCAGGATGCTAACTGGTTTGCTCACCCCGGATTCAGGAGATATTTTTATTGATAATATTGACATAAGAAGAGATTCGATCAAAGCGAAAATGAAAATGGGGGTTATCCCGGAAATGGGTAATATCTATGCAGATTTAACTGCAAAACAGAACATTATTTTATCAGGCAGGTTTTATGGAATTCCTAAACGAGAATTAGGGAATAAAGCAGATAGTCTTTTAGAACAATTTGAATTGTATGATAGAAAAAATGATCTTGTTAGAAAGTTTTCAAGAGGCATGAAACAAAGAGT
>JAUWLY010000034.1 GCA_030613445.1 Candidatus Stahliibacteriota bacterium
GGATCAGGCGGCGCTTGCTGCGGCGCGCAGGGCGAAGTTTACGCCCGCAAAGCAGCGTGATAAGTTTGTGCGTGTATGGGTGTCAATACCCATAAAATTTCAATTGACGGCTAGAGGCTAATATAGGTAAATTTTTCACCACTTGACAACACGCGATATTCTATTATAATTTAATAGATAGACAAGGAGGTGATGCGATCACAAAGATAAGAAAAAGTAAGAAGAAGGATAGAGGATGGATATGCGCAGATATAAGGGGTATATTTGTGCATGTTAAATATTATATCAAGGAGGAACAATGATGAACAAAGGAGGAAAAATGAAAAAATACCTTCTAAACCTCTTGATTATTGTGGGTATATGTATAGTTGCATGCGGTAATGAGCCACCAGAAGAATTCTATGAAGGTACTCCTGAAGACAGCGCTGCTATTAAGGCTTTGCTTGATGCTGACTCGAACTCGGTATTACAGGAGACTGAGGATATGTTTTATTCTACCGATATTCCCTTTGACACCCTTGGCAGAGCAGTTGAATTCTTCGAAGCTGATAGTTTTATGCGGGATGATACTATTATGGTAAAACACTATCTTGATTTATGCGCCACAGAATTGGTCACGAGGAACGATACATTAGACTATTGGTTTGCTAAGGATACAACCTGTACAGTTTATGTCATTGATACATTCGATGTAGTGTCACTTATGCATGCTACTGTTGAATACACAGCTCATTACGATTTACCGATGTATGAAATTGATTCTTCTGTCACTCCATGGGACTCCACAATTGTTGGTTGGCGTATTGGTACAACGGATATTGATTCTACTCCGTATGATGATACTTCAGACTTGGTCGGTAATGGTAAAAAGATTATATTCTTTGATTATGAAGATGGTAATTGGGAATTGAAACGGATATCATACGGCGAGTACAATTTCCCTGCGTTCAGTACAGAGATTCCAGATATCAATACAATTATACTCACACGAGAAAATGGCGATGCAGATACGATCATTGCTTCAAGTACTGATTCTTTATACACTGGCCATTGCATGGACAGATTCAGGGCGATTGATTCACTTTTAGAATATGATGTTGGTGAAACACTTTTTGTGGAGATTACACTTAGAGGTGCTACGGTTGCGGTTGGTGATTGTGAATTATTTGCTTCGTGCGGAGGTGCGAGAGTGAACTTAGGTTTTACTAATAATGAATTAGTAATATCACGTAAATCACCAGATCAAGGTATTACTAATCTCTGTTTCGAGGCAGTGCTCGATGAGATTTACTATTACGTACTCCCGCAAAAAGAATATAAAGCTCAAGTGTGGCTTATTCCTGTTAATATAGGAGGTGCACAATGAGAAAACTTTTGTGTCTTATAATTATAGGAGTTTTCCTGTTCGCAGCAGACTATGGAAAAATAGCTGGTAAGGTTGTAGATGTTGAGACAGGTGAACCCCTGATTGGCGCCGACGTTATTGTCGAAGGGTCTGAATTGGGTGCAGCAACTGATGAAGAAGGTGAATATATCGTGCTTTATGTTCCGGTTGGAACGTATCGGATTGTTGCATCTTACATAAGTTATGATCCTTATACATATACGAATGTTGTTGTTAATGCTGACCAGACCACGTTGCTCAATTTTCGTGTGCGTCCTACTGTGATTGAGGTGAAGGGTGTTACTGCTGTTGCCGAGCGTCCCATGGTTATTATTTCTCAGACCCAGACTGGTCGTGCTGTGACATCGCAGGAGATGGAGAGGTTACCGGTTACGACAATCAATCAGGTTATAACGCTTCAGGCGGGTGTTACGCAGAGTATTTTGGGAACCCATCTTCGTGGTGGCAGGGATGATGAAGTCACCTATTATGTGGATGGTATTGCGACCAGGGTTCCTAATTTTGGTTGGCAGTCTGCGAATATATCGCCATCAGCTGTGGAAGAGATTACGATTGTGAGTGGTGGTTTTGATGCTGAGTATGGTGATGCTCTTTCTGGTGTGGTTAATATTATCACCAAGGAAGGTGGTGCAAAACATACTGGAAAATTTCGTTATCTTACGGACGAGATGTTTTCTGGAATTAAGGGATTGAATTTCGGGTACAATATCTATGATGTGTCCTTTGGTGGACCCATACCCGGGGCATCCAGATTCCGCTACTTCCTTTCTGGCGAGCTTATGCTAACCGATTCGTATCATGATGCATTTTACTTTATCCCTGCGCCCAGAAATGATTATCGGGCACAGGCGCGATTCTCCTATATGTTTCCCAATGCAAAAGGTAAGGTTACAGTATCAGGATTTAATGAGCGGAGGCAACATGTTGCCTGGGGATGGGGTAGTGCTACTAGTAGTCATCGGTATGATTTAAAGTACTTTGATATGAGTCCATTAAGGCGATATAAAAACTCGTTTTACTCAGCAACATTCAATTATATGGCAACTGCAAAGACCCTTGCTACATTAAAGATTGGTACTACTAAATATGAGCGTATTGTTGCTAACAGGGATTATGCATGGGAAGAAGAGAATGACTACCAGTGGTATGATGATTACCGGGCATATGCAGAGCATCTTATACCGCTTCTTCTTGATGAAAGTAAACGTATTGTCAATGGTGATACTATTACTATAAGGAATGTTCTCATAGACAGTATGCTTCCATACCATGAAGAATACACAACACGTGATGTTGAGGCAATACGCAATAGCCCCTATGCACTTGAAGGGAAATTCTATACTGCTGGTGATTATCGTGTCTGGCAGTACATGAATAATCGTGATTATCAGGGGCGTTTTGATATTACCCATTCAGTGGGCAAGGTTCACGAGTTCAAGACTGGTGTGGATTATACTTATTACCACTCGCGATTTTATCATAATGGGCTTCCTTTTGATGCGAATCCATTCTGGGATTATTATGATAAGAATCCGTTTAAGGTTGCTTGGTTTGTCCAGGATAAAATGGATTTTGAGGGGCTTATTGCCCGTTTAGGACTCAGGGTCGACTATTTTGAGGCAGAGGCATTTACCTATGCCGAGCCACAGGACTTTCTGGATAGCACATTTATTGAGTCAGAGCCGACTTTTAAGGTATCACCGCGTCTTGGGTTTTCTTTACCAGTGACTGAGCGTATGAAATTCCGTTTTAATTATGGTCACTATTTCCAGTTTCCCAATTTTGATGATGTCTACACCACGAATGATACTTCAGTTGTCAGAATCGCTATAGTCCGTGGCAATACTGTAGTTGGTAATGTTCTTATGAAGCCGCAGAAGACTGTGATGTATGAGCTCGCTGTTGAAAACCAGTTTACTGATGAAATTGCAGTTGGTTTTACTGCGTATTTCAAGGATATCTATGATCTTTCTTCGATTCGCGAGGTTGTGGCACTTCCTAATTCCTATTTCAAGTACTTTAATGTTGATTATGGTAATGTTAAAGGGTTTGAGATCAATATTCAGAAGCGGATGTCGAATATGTGGGCATTAGGGCTCAATTATACGCTTCAATTTGCCAAGGGTACTGGTGCTGATGCCTGGGCATGGTATAGGAATTACTATTATTTCCAGGATTCGATTCCGGTTATTGATTACTGGCTTGATTTTGATGAGCGCCATACAGCCAATCTTAATTTTGATCTTGCGTTTCCCTCGAGTTTCTTCTTTGTCCCGCTTCAGGATTTTGTGAATTCTTTTGTTTTCTCCTATCATTCAGGTTTACCGTATACACCTGAGGATCTCAGGGGTAATCGCCTTGGTGATGAGAATTCTGCGCGTATGCCTTCTTATTGGAATGTTGACTGGAACTTCAGTCGTCGGATAGCTCTTGGTCCATTGAATATGATATTGAGCGGTATGATTACAAATCTCTTTAATACTACACAGGTAACAAATGTCTATGTTACGACCGGTGATCCGGATGATCATGGTGATCCTGAGCCAAGCCTGAGTCAATTTGGCAGTCTTACCATAGCCAGTTCGCGTTATTCACCTCAGGGAGACTTTAATCATGATGGTCTAATTACTCCAGTGGAGAAGAAACAGGATTATATGCTTGCAATAGAGGATTACTATCGCTGTCCGATAAATTATTATGGTGGTTTCCGGATGAGACTTGGTATAGGTATTGGGTTCTAATCCATAGGAGGATATAATGAAGAAGATAACATTACTCATTCTGTTGACTATGGTTTTTGCTTTCAGCAGAACTAAATATCCGGTGCAGTCTGGCCGTGAATTTCAGATACTAAGGCACAATATAAATAATATTGAGATGTGTATCTCTAACTTCGGCAAATTTGGCCAGGATGAAACCGGTGGTAATTCTGGTTTGTGGTGGCCCAAAAATACTAATCAGAACTACATATATGGAGCAGGGCCCTGGTTTGGAACAATTGATCCGATAGTGGGTGATACAATGGTTACAATCGGGTATGGGCCCAGTGGTGGTCAGTCTGAATATGCACCAGGTAAGGCAGGATGGACAACGAGTGATCCTGATGCAATAATATTTTTCTATCCAACGACCTGGCCCAGTGTTGTCCCAGAAAGATTAGAGGACGTGTTTCCAGTAGATGGCATGGGAATGCCAAAGACAAAATCTCATCAGGATTCCTGGTGTGTTTACCATGATCTTGATGAAACTCGACATATGGCTGGTGATACCCGACCAATCGGGCTTGAGGTATACCAGACTGTCTATGCCTGGAACCTGAGTGCAACCGCAGACATTATCTTTGTAAGGTACGAGCTTAAGAATGTTACTGGTGCAATACCCGGTGCTGAAGCAAAGACACTTACTAACTGTTGGTTTGGCGTTGCTACAGATAATGATATTGGTAATGAGGCAGGAGCAGGGAATGATATCTGCTCTGCTATTGTAGGTCAGTATTATGAGATTGACGGTGAAGATGAATGGATTGATAATCTCGGTTATCAATGGCAGAATGTACCCGAACCAGGTTGGGATGTTTTCCCGGGTGTTATTGGTTTTGACTATTTGCAGAGTCCTTATGCGCTTGATGATAATATAGATAACGACCGCATGAAAGATAGTCTTTTTTACTGGCCTGACTATTCAGGAACAGTCATCGATGATCAGGAGGTAGACTCGAATTGGATTATGGCTAATCTTCCGGACACACTATGGGATGCAGATGGTGATGGTGTAAGCGATTGGGAAGACCCAAGCATGATTGAGCAGCTTGGTATGTCATCGTTTATGCGATTTACCTTAGACCTTGAACCAGGTGCAGATGGTGAACGGTATGTGTGCATGGAAGGATATAATTACAAGACCCTGGTCTATGTACAGTATGATACAATCATACCTGACCCGGATGACCAGAGATTTGTGCAGTGCAGCGGTCCATTTGAGCTCATGCCTGATTCATCAGTAATAGTGCTGGTTGGTATTATGTGTGCAGCTCGAGATACTGTTACCGACCCACCAGATTCTGCAATTGTTCGCGTTGATAAGACTGCTCAATATATTTTTGACATGAACTGGCTTTTACCTGGTCCTCCACCAGCGCCGAACCTGACCTGTGTTCCAGGAGACGTTCAAATTACCCTGATATGGGACAATATTGCAGAAACGTATCCAGATCCATATTATGATGTTGTGAGTGATCCATCCAATCAGACACTTTATGATCCGTATTACATCAAGTATGATTTTCAGGGTTATGGTGTGTGGAAGAGCTTGAATGGGCAGGATTGGGAACTCTTGAGGCGATTTGATTTATACGATAATGTCGTGTTTAATGATACTGTTACAGGGATTTATGCTGACAATAGTGGTATTAATCATGTTATGGTAGATACTGATGTGCGCAATGGTTTTACTTACTATTATGCGATTACTTCGTTCGATTACAATTGGGTCAAAGATACTTATGATTCGATATTTGTTATAGATTCTGTGTGGTACGCTCCTGATAGTGAATGGATATATGTTTACGATGATACTACGGTTACTGGTCCGCGGCCGATTTGGTTTGAAGGTGGTAAGGTTAGTGTTTCATCAGTTGCGCGTCGTAATCCAGGAGATTATATTGAGCCGGGTTCATTAACCGTGACTGTAGAAAAAGGTAGTGAGCGGTTAGCATCATTAATGAGCGGAACGATCGTATATCCGTTTGAAGTGGGTGTTGATAACCCGATCTACATTGAGTTTTTAGGTCCGGATACAACAACAGTATATCTGGATGATACGGCAGGTGTTCCGACTGAAGTTCTCGGTGCACAGTATACAGTGTATATCAAGGATGTAGATAAAAATATCATAGATTCCCTGGTGTCAAATATTGTGCTTGGTGGAGGTCACTTCGTGCACGAATTCACGCCTTTAAGTGGGATTGCAGCAGAGCCAATGATTGGGACTGACGAGTTACCGGCTACGATTCCGATGTTTGAGGATGTAGAAGTGACCGGGAGTTATCCTGAAGAGTTGATCAATGTAGATGATATGTTATCAAAAATTCCTGGTCCAAACGAATCTTATTATGATTATGGATTCTGGGCATATCGAGGTTCAGACTACGAGATACATTGGATAAAGGCATATGGTAGCGATTCAGTGAATAGTGTTGTTGTTATCGATGAGTCTTATAGAGATACAATTCCATACAAGCCGTTTAATAATACTGATTCATTAAAACACCTGGGTAATGGCTGGTGCTTTACCGGGCACGGTAATTTTACGGGAGCATGGACTAGGCTATCTCACGATACTTTGGATTTTATCGGTTCGCCACCCAACACTACCCGTTGTCTTTATATTAATGGTGGTCTTATAGGATTCAATGGCGGGAATCTAACTATTGCTCAGCGTCCTTCAGAGGGTGAAGTCTGGATTGTCAAGGCGAACACAGATTATTTACCTGCGTCAGTGTGTGGTGAGATGAGGGTTGAGGCGACATCAGCAGAATGGGCAACACAGGTTGATGAGCTGAGGGTAAAGGTCGTGCCTAATCCGTATCTTGTCTATAATGAATGGCAAGCGACTTTATATTCCAAACGCTTGAAATTCATCAATCTGCCGTCAGAATGTATAATTCGTATTTTCAATCTTAATGGTGAACTCGTGAGGACAATAAGACATCACTATACATATGAAGCTGCGCAAGGAGAGCAAGAGGTCACTGGTAGTGCTGGTGGAGATGAATGGTGGGATTTATTGAATGATAATCGTCAACTTGTTGCGAGCGGCGTTTATATCTTTCATATTCAATCAGATGTCGGTGAACAGGTTGGAAAATTTGTTATCATTCGATAGGAGGCTATAATGAAGATATCAAAATACATTGGATTACTTCTCATATTGTTGCTCCCGCTTTATGCTGATTTTGCAAAATTGGGTACATCGAGTGCTCAATTTTTGAAGATCAGTATTGGTAGGGGTGCAGCAATGGGTGAGGCATTTGTTGCGCTATCAGATGATGTCTCTGCAATATACTGGAATCCCTCTGGTCTTGGTACTTTAACAAAGCGTGAAATCACGTTTCAGCATAATGAGTGGATTGCTGATATTCGACACGAATATCTTGCTGCTGCTTTTCCGCTCGGCACTTTTGGTACAGTAGGAGTGAGTGTTACTGCTCTGACAATGGGTGAAATGGAGATTTTAACGGTTGACGATCCTAATACAAGTATTCGTGAGGATACAGGCACAGGTACCTATTTTGGCGCTACGGATATGGCAATCGGCTTTTCCTTTGGCAGGATGTTTACTGATCGTCTTGCTGCTGGTTTCGGTATTAAGGCAGTGCAGCAAGCGGTCATGGATATGAGTGCATCAGGTATTGGTATTGATTTCGGCATTCTTTATAATACAGGTTTTAAAGGACTGAAGATTGCAGCTTCTATGTGTAATTTTGGTGGTGATATAAAGTTTAGCGGTAGACAATTAGATCGCGTTACAGATCCATTTCCTGATAATCCAGCTGACTATGAAGACATCCCGATTACTGTGCAGACAACTGCCGCACCTTTACCACTAATATTCAGGTTCGGTTTATCGTTCAATCCAATTGAGAATGAAGCATCGAGATTGATTCTTGCCCTTGATCTAAATCATCCTAATGATAATTACGAAACGATTAATCTTGGTTTGGAATATGGTTATCTTAATACACTCTTCTTAAGAGCAGGCTATAAGGTATATCTTAACATGGATTATATGAGAGCGATGACTGGTGGTGAGCCTGTTTATGATGAAGAAGAGGATAGAGTAACCTATCCTGAATGGGGTGATGAAACAGAGTGGCTACTCAATAATCTCACTGCTGGAGTTGGATTCAATCTCAAGGTTGGACAACGGGCATTCAGGGTAGACTATGCCTATATGAATAAAGGAATTCTAAAGGCGACGCATCGTCTTGGTTTAACAATAGGATTTTAAAGAATAAGGGGTGTGATGCATAATTTAACAAATGTGCATCACACCCCCAAAGTACTGTGGAACAAAAGGAGGTGATTAAGGAAAAAAAACTATGCATAAGATTATTATACAAAGAAGGAGGAAACAATGAAAAGGTGTGGTCTTATTTTAATGTTGGCAGTATTCTGCTTTGCCAACTTTCCACCCACTATTGATTACATCGATGGTGAAATTACTGGCAAACCATCTTCACCCCCGGTTTGGGATAGGGTATTGATTGACGCAGCAGGTGACATCAGGGCAATCATGTGGTCAGCAGGAAAGAGCATCGCAGTGAGTGCTAATGGTGATGCCATTGCTGTTATCTATGGTGCTGCGTCTGCAAATCCTGATAATCCGATGGCAATAAAAGTTGCCTATTCACTTGATGATGGTGCAACCTGGACAACGTATGGTCCTTTTTCAGGAGAATTAAGGAGAATCTATCCTGGAATCGCAGGGATGCCAACTTTTGACACTGGCTACGGTGAACTGTACTTTACATGGCAGGAGAGTCAACTGGGTTATACTACAGGCGATCAGAAAGTAATGATCGAAGAAGGTAATCCTGCTGCCTCTTCATTTTCAGTACCCCAGTCATTACCTAATGCGGATGTTCTCTTTCCGTGGCTGCTTTCCATAGATGTTAATCCTGACGATTACCTGCATGTTATTACCACTGCCTGGAGCTATTTATTGGATGGTAATCAGAATCTTTACTGCTGGGTATCAGAGGATGGTGGGTATACCTGGTCAGATTCGATCAACCTGATAGGCGCTGCTATTACAGATGCTGGCAATAGTGGTCCAGTATCTTTTGGTACAGGCGATTACGTGCTCTTCACATATCTAGATAACTATGATATTGGTGGAGGCGTTATCATACCATATCCATATTTCATTGAGTCGACTGATGGTGGTTATACCTGGAGTGCACCAGAAGCCCTGCCAGTACCATATGCACAGGCAACTTCTCAGTACTGGTGGCATGAGCAGGATGATATGGTCATTAATGGTGAGCCTTGGATAATAAAGACAGATCTGGATGCAACTTGCGATTCTATGTGGGTGTTCCACGCCACAGGTAGTCCTGGTTCCTGGACCTGGGAAGTCTATAATGCAAGAGCACTGGGTTCATGTGATGTATGGGTTCATTCTGATACACTCAAAATCTGTGAAGTGAGTCAGTATCCTTCAATATCATATGATGATGTCAGCGGAATGGTCCTGGTGAGCTACAAAGCCAATTTCTACGTAGGTGATACCTTGACGTGGGCTACTCACAATGGCGCACATGTTGGGGGTATCTATTCATTTGATAATGGTGCATCCTGGAAAATTGCTGCTCCGTTTTCCACTGCCCAAACCGGTGAAATCCCCTGGGGTGACTGGAGTGCAACTGAAACTGCTCACATGCTTGAGAACGACGGTGGTGAGGTCTATGCACATATTGTCTGGATAAACGGAGTCGACTTGAATATTTATTATGAAGGCGGTCATACTACTGGTCATATTGAACCATTCTTGGGTATTGCAGAAATGGGTAGTAATAGTATTTCCAGTTACAATTTCAGCGTAGCGCCCACAGTTGCTTCTCATTACTGCACTGCTGCATTTACTATGCCGACATCTGGTAATGTTGCGCTCAAACTGTTTGACGCAACTGGTAGGTTAGTCCGAACTGCATTTAATGGTCAACTTGACAAAGGTGCTCAGAGGATTGACATCAATACCTCAGGGCTTACTAATGGTGCATACTTCCTTATTCTGGAAACGACTACTGGTAACAGCGCAAGGAAATTCATAAAACTATAAACTCGGATAGTTGAATATGTTGAGATTTAGGGGAGGGGGTAATGCCCCTTCCCTAAATCTTTTCTATGTTATAAAAAATATGTTACATGTGTATGTCAAAGAAATTCAGTAGAAATCGGAGGTTAAAATGAGAACGTTTATCGTTCTGATTACAATGATGAGTGTTTGTATGGCATCAGAATTGATTCCATTCGAAAATGTAAAGAATATGGTTGATAATTTTGTGGCACAACGATTTGATGCCTATTATTTTGACGAAGCATTGACTTATTATGGATTTAATGAGATGCCCCATGCCTATGCAATGATTTATAAAAATTATCAAGGAGAACCATTGACTGTTATTGCAGGTGCTCAATGGACCTGCACACCCATTTCTGAATTTTCAAAGAACTTGCCCCAGTACTACAGCACATTAGAAAAAGCAAGGGCAAAAGCAAGAGAGCTGTGTAGTAATGAACCTCATTTTGAGAAAATTTACTATTTTGGTCATGGAGACGAATACTTTTCATTTAAATGTGGGGATCAGGAAATTCTTGTGAATACCTATTCAATGGCTCATTATGAAAAAGACCGTTTACTTGTTCAGCCGCAGAGAGATGCTGGTCTTGAAACAATGTTGAGAGAAAAATGGCATAAATATCTTTCTTGTAATGATTTTGGGTCACGGTACACTGGATATGTTGATTCAGTCCCTTATTGTTTTTGGAGTTATGGTTGTTCACCAACCGCCTCTGCCATGGTTTTGTGGTATTGGGACAGCAGGGGTTATGGAAAGCTTGTTGATTACTTTTTTGACCGCTGGGACAATGTTACACAGGGGAACGAGTATAATCTGCCAAATGTACAAAGAGAATTAGCTGTAGGGATGAATACTGATTCAATGTATCAAGGCGGAACATATGCCTACAATTTTGTACCAGGTCATCTCTATGCTGCCAATACTGTTAATGGTTACTCATTTTCATCCTCATTATCTCCTACAGGTGGCTCCTGGAATAATTGGGTCTTTGATAGTATTAAAACCGAGATCGATAATGGAAGGCCTATCAACTGGTCAATTTGGAATTACTGGGAACAGAATCAATTCATTAATCACTCTACCTGTGGTGTTGGTTATGACATAATTCTACCTGATACCTTTGTTATTGTTCACACTACCTGGGGTACGGGCGAGTGGTCCTGGACATTATGGACGTATCATAACGGTGTCTATTCAACATGTGTTGTCTGTAATATTATTCCTGGTGGTTCTAATCCGAATAACATTGACCTTACTTGGCCTACTGTGTTGAATACCTGGATGTTCAGGGGATTAAAATATGAATTCACCTGGACGAGTGAAGGTTCATCAATAGACCATCTTAAGATGTGGACTGCACCAGGTGGTTCTGTACCACAATCATATGATTCTACTTATTGGACAGTTCTTGAAAATTCATATCCTAATTCAGGCAGCTATATGTACAACGTTCCTGATGAATCGCTGTATCACCGGGTAAATATTTGTGCAGTCAATGCTTCTAATGTGCGCCTTGCTGCGGATGGCAGTTATGCTTCCTTTTCAACCAAGCCTGTTGTTGCTTCAAATGTTGACCTGTTTGGTCATAACCTGCTGTCAGGTAATGCCCAGGATGTGGTTGTAGTCAATGACTATGCCTATTTAGCGCTGGGTGAATATGGAATAGGTGTTGTGGATATTAGCGATTCAAGTCTGCCAACAGTTGTAAATATAGTAGACATTGGAGGGTCGCCAAGGTCGCTTTTTTATGATGGCCAATATCTATATTGTACTACCTTTAGTGATTCTGGATTTAATGTCATGAGCCTTACTGATCCAGTAAATCCATCAGTGATCGGCTCGACGATTTTAGCCAATCAGACATTTGGCATTCATGTTGATGGTGATATTGCATATGTGGCGGCGAGAATCAGTGGTCTAAGAATTGTTTCAGTAGCCACACCATCATCACCGAATGAGATTGGTAGTTATGACACTCCAGGTCAGGCTTATGATGTCTGTATTATACACGACACAATTGCTGTTGTTGCTGATGGAACAAAGGATTTGATTTTCTTAGATGTTAGTGATTCAGCAGCGCCCGAATCGATTCTTGTATTCAGCTGCCCAGGTATACCAAAGGGTGTATGGTATGATGGCTATCTGTTTGTTGGCGATGGCTCAGCAGGTGTAGGTATTATGGATGTTTCTAATCCTGCACAACCAGAGTCTCTTGCCTGGTTTAATACAAGCGGTCAATCATATAGTGGTGTGCGTAGCAATAATCTACTCTATGTTGCTGATGGACCAAGCGGCTTAAGAATATTAGATATATCCAATCCTAACAGCCCGGCTGAAATTGGTTATCTCGATTCCTATGGCAATGCGAATGCAATTGCGTTAATAACTTCTAGCAAGTATGTGCTGGCTGATGGAGATGATGGGATTTACCACATGGGATCAACAGTTGGTATTGAAGAATATGATTCAAAAAGTGCTATGAATACATTCTTTACGCTCTTTCCTAATCCCTTTAAGGACAATACGAGTATTCAATTTTCCAGTAGAATATGTGCGAGAGTTCAAATTGTAGTATATAATGTTTTAGGAGCTCGCGTTAAAGAAATTACCGATCAAATATACAATCCAGGCACTTATGAATTTTCATGGGATGCTACTGATGATCTGGGTCGATCTGTTTCACCTGGAGTATATTTCATGGAAGTACAAAAAGAGAATACAAAACAGACGCGGAAAGTGGTTTTTGTGCACTGATGCTAAAGTTTATTAAAAAGGGCGGGCTTGTCCCGCCCTTTGTCAATTTAAAAGTTAAAAGGCAAAAGTTAAATTGAGGGTTGATAAGTTAAAAGTTAAAAGTAAAATGAGACTTAGATTTATGGAGCTCACCAATAGGTGAGCGCTCATAAGTCTGTAGTCGAATTTGACCCCCACACCAATTAGATGAATATTATGGGTAATGCATCAATGTTTTATGTTTATTTATTAAAAAACCAAAAATCATATTATGGATAGCTTATTACAATAATTGGTGTGGGGGTTAATTCACGCATATCATTTACGTTCACTTCATTTCGTAAATGATGCGTTCATTAAAGTAAAATTGAAAATAACTGCGTTATGCTTAGATGCAAACGAATGTATTTGAGTATAGGAATTTCAATAATTTCTACATCTTCCTGAGGCAGATAGGCAAAATGCCCAAACCCCGTTAGATGCTCTTGTCCCGTTAGTTAACTGTTATCTAATGGGATGCTATCTAAACGGGGTAAACACCTGAAGAAAAAAAACCAGATAAAAAATAATCTGTAGTGCAGAGTTTCCGCCTGGGGCGGATCTGCCTATGGCATGATACTCTGCAAACAACGTGTTGTCGTCGAGGTTAGTCGAGCAAGCTCGACCACTACGGTTGTGGATCCGAGGAGATTTTTCCTTTTAAATTCTTTCTTTAAGAATTTTAACTTTTTAATTTTAAAATTTAACTTATTTAATGATCCCCAACCAATCACCGAGCAAAAACTGGAATTTTCCGATTAACAAACTCACACGAGCCATGACTGTATAACCAAATGCTGCACCAAAGCCGATCATCACAAAAACAATACCGATCCGAGAGGTCACGCCTAATACGCCCTTGTGTTCTTTGGAGAAGTAAAAATATGAAAGTGTACATAATACTCCGATAAACACAATAACTGACCAGAGAATGCCCCACGATCCGGCATTCCATGCTGCGAAATTCGCTGGAGTTAAAATTGTTCCTTGAACCTGCCTGATAATACTCGCTTGGATTATAGCAGGGATATAAGCGCCCGTATAGTATCCAATAGTAATGCCAATGGGTATACGCACAAGCCAGGATATCTTGGGAATAAAACGAGTAAAGTAGAGTATTCCGATGATGAAAGAAATTATGAGTATCAGCCGTCCTGCAAACAGAGGTTTGAATAGTACAGGGACAAGTATATTATGCCAGTAGAACGTGACAAGATAGCCGTTCGCTACTCCTATAAATACG
>JAUWLY010000365.1 GCA_030613445.1 Candidatus Stahliibacteriota bacterium
TGAACCCGACAATAGTAAATGGTCGTTTTATCAAACCCTTAGACATGGATATGCTTCAAACATTTTTGAAGAACACTCATACAGTCATTACAGTTGAGGAGAATACACTCCGCGGTGGTTTTGGTAGCGCCGTAATGGAGTACTACTCAAATAGCAATACACCGCCTAAAGTCCATTGTATTGGTCTTCCTGATACCTTTATTGAACATGGCTCAAGAGATATCTTATTGGAAATCACAGGACTTAATGGAGCGGGTATCGCCGACAAAATACTTTCTTTCATATGAATTTAATACTTTCAGTTATTCTTTTTTCGCAGTTGTCAACGCCCTATGAGACCCAGGTATTTCTCGATGCTGACGGTACGTTTCTAATCTATGCACGTTATTATCAAGGGGAGTTTATAAGCATTGATAGCGTGGTGAGTGTTGATAAATACCTTGATGCAGGTCTTATGCTACGTAATCGCGAGGTGCTTTTACACCATCTCAAGCGGGGTTTGAGACAACAGGGTGGTTATGCAAGCCAGGGTCTGTTCGGTACTTTTGAAATACCCCTACCCAAAGGCGGTTTCAGTGATTTCATGGGCGAAACCGGCAAACTTGATGTGGGTGGACACGTCAAGATCACTATGGGCGGTAGCGAAACGTTCATCTCAAACCTTCCTGGTGGTGCATCCGATTTTTCCTGGCTCCCTGAGCTGGAGATGAAACAGGAGATGTCGATAAAACTTGACGGTGAGGTTGGTGACCGGATGCGTGTTTACATTGACCATAATTCAGAAAGAATAAATGAAAGCGAGAACAAGATCACAGTCACTTACCGTGGTCGAGAAGATGAAATAATCCAGGAGATTGAAGGAGGTGATACTGACCTGTCAATCCCCGCTACTACCTATACTGGCGACATACCTTCACACCGCGGTCTCTTCGGAATCAAATCATCGGTAAAATTAGGTCCTTTGAATATTGTCGCTATTGCCTCAAAAGAACAGACGCAAACCCAGGAAATAGAGCTCGAGGGTTCTACCCAGGCACAGTATGATACGACCTGGGCAAAATACTATGAACGCCGCCGCTTTTTTTTCGTGGGTACATATGACTCAATCGTTAAACTCAAAGTCTATGTCGATGACAATGATGCGTATAATAATAATCAGGGCGTAACATTCTTTGCCCATGCTTATCTTGATATTAATGATGATAATATCCCTGACGATACAACTATTCAGACAAATCGTCAAAGCGGTTATTTTACTGAGCAGCAAGAAGGTGATTTCTATTTTCGTATTCCGCAATCAAATATAATTGAGCTTAATTATCAGCTATATGAAGGTCAAGTACTCGGTGTCTGGTATGTGAAGATAAACAGTCTGGGACAAACCGATACCGTGGGTATTATGACTGATGAAATCTACACTGATACTATGCAGCTAAAACTTATCTGTCCTGATATCCTCGATACATTATCATATACTTGGCATTATGAAAAGAAAAACTACTACCAGGTAGTAGCACCCGGGTCTAAGCTCGATTCATTACGTATCTTGTATATAACATCGGGTGGTGAGCACATAGATAACCAGGATGGTGTGCCTTTTATCCAACTGCTTGGACTCGACAATGACAAAAACAACCTGGTCGATGAGAATGTCGTCTTTTTCCAGGGGCGCGGTTTGCTTATTCTCCCAGACAGCATGCCTTTTGCATCGGCGGTGCTTGAAAACCCAGATGTCGAAATTTACACTAATCCGTATATGACCGATCCGGGCAAGTACTATTTGTATAAGAAATCCATGCAAGCCAAAGCAGTTTTTATGTTGCCTGATAATGTGTTGAAGGTAACGGTATATGTTGATGACATAGAGCAGGATTCCACAAGTGACTATCATGTCGATTATGATGGTGGCATACTCGAATTCAGAAAACCAATATTGCCAACCCAAAAGGTCAGGATCAAGGTTGAATATGCACCATTTTTCTCGGCTGCGGAAAAATCTCTTGTTGGGCTGCGCAGTACTCTGAGACCTTTTGGTGATGCAATGCTTGGGTCTTCATTCTTCTATCGTGCAGAGTCGTATCCAATGGACCATGTCCGGCTAAAGGAAGAACCTTTTAACCGGATGGTCTGGGAAATAGATTTTTCCTATCCACAGGATCTACCGGTTATTACGAAAGTGGTCGATTGGCTGCCCTTGATCGAAACAGAAACTCCTTCGAGGATGAGCGTCAATTTTGAGGGTGCGTACTCTTTTTCTAACCTCAATACCAAGGA
>JAUWLY010000069.1 GCA_030613445.1 Candidatus Stahliibacteriota bacterium
TTTCTTTATGTTCTCATCCATACCTTGTATTTTTTTTTATTGAACAGTAGGATTATAGGGAAGAAACAGAAAATAGTGAGCATTATAGGTTTGATGCTCACCGGTGCGGAGATTGCGATATGTGTTATGATTATTTTTACCATGTAATAGATGGCGAAAACAACCCAGTTTATCAACATCTTCTGGTTGATGTACTTTTTTACATAGAGCATTGTTTGCACAAGTAAAACGTAAATGAGAATATTTACGCCTAAGACAACGGGATAAAATAGATCGGTGAGGAGCCCGGCGAAGAACGAAAAAACCAAGGTAAATCTTTCACCTTCATTGAAAACCAAATAAAATACCAGTATCGAAATTAGATCGATATAGAGGTTGAAAGGCAGCAAGATATATAGTAGTGCAAAATACAAGAGGTATTTCAATTATTTCCTTTACCACTGGGTGACACTGGTTGGTTTTTATCGGTTTGCATTTGGTCGGACGGTTTACTGTCGTAAACAACATAGACATAGTTTAGCAGGTTGATCCGGACACTCGGTTTTATGATGACAGGTTTGAAAAACTGATCATTTGATTCATCGATTCTTTTCACTATTCCAATCAATATGCCTTCGGGGAAAATATCACTCATCCCTGAGGTGTATACAGAATCACCTATGTTTATCTCATCATCTATTCTGATAAAATCGAAAACCAACCTTCCGTGATTTCTAACAATGCCGTGGATACCTGTTTTAGCATCCAGAGCGCTTGCTGCAAAACCATGTTTTTCAATCGTCTCAACGATCGAGTAATCGGGGCCCACGTATTTTGTTTTACCGATCAAACCGTCTATGCAAAGAACTGGTTGTTTGGTGCGCAAACCCTTTTTTTTGCCGATATCTATGTATAAAAAGCCGTTTATGTTTGATGGATCGCGACCAATTATTTGTGCTTTGTGCAACCGATATTCTGTAGTTTGGTACTCTATTGTGTCGAGCAGTACTATTTTTTTCCATTCGGCATTTTCAAGGCGAAGACGGTTCACCATCCTTTCCAACTTAGTGATACGGTCGCTCGAAACAGATAGGAAATCAAGAATTTTGGTAGTCGTCTTGAGTGGAAAAAGCAGGATCGGAGAAAGGTGGGTTGATATCCTTAATTTGGTGTGTTCACCAAGGGACAGAAAAGTAATAGAGATTAATAGTAGAGCAGAAAAGAATGCTAGCTGATGGCGCGACAACTATTCTCTCTTCATTTGGAATATTACTTTTTCATAGGTGGCCATATCGTCGAGGATCTTACCGGCACCAATAACAATTGCTTTACTCGGTTCATCCGCAATCATCACAGGCAAATTGGTTTCTTCACGGATAAGGGTATCGATGCCCCTTAGGAGGGATCCGCCGCCGGCCATATAGATACCAGAATTCACGATGTCAGCCGCGAGTTCTGGAGGTGTTTTTTCTAAGGTTGATCGTATTGCTTCGATGATCATCGAGAGTGGTTCTTGAATCGCTTCGCGAACCTCGTGACTGTTGAGCTTGACTGTTTTGGGGATACCAGATACAAGATCACGGCCTCGGACTTCATAGGTCTTATCTTCTACGGTGGGAAAGGCATTCCCGATATCAATTTTGATCTGTTCTGCAGTCTGCTCGCCGATGATAAGATTGTAGTTCTTCTTTATATACTGGACTATTGCATCATCCATTTCATCTCCGGCGATGCGCACCGAGCTATTGGTTACAATGCCAGATAGTGCAATTACCGCGATTTCTGTTGTTCCACCACCGATGTCGATGACCATATTACCGGTTGGTGATTGCACAGGCAGGTCAATACCGATAGCTGCAGCGATGGGTTCGGAAACCAAAAATACTTCCCTTGCACCAGCTGCTTCGGCTGAATCGCGGACCGCTCTCTTTTCAACCTCGGTGATACCTGAAGGAACGCAGATGATTATCCTCGGGCGGGTGAACAGTTTCTTTTTCTGAGCTTTTTCAATAAAGGTTCGCAGTAGCAGCTCAACCATTTCAAAATCTGCAATAACACCATCTTTCATGGGTCGAATAGCTTTGATGTCATCCGGTGTTCTACCGAGCATCATTTTTGCTTTATCGCCAGCTGCAAGACACTTTTTTGTTTTTGTATCAATTGCTACAACGGTTGGTTCATTGAGAACAATACCTCGGTCATTCACGTAGATCAGCGTGGTGCATGTTCCAAGGTCAATTGCTATATCACTTACAAATTGGTTTTTCAGCACCCTGAAAAATTTTAGAACTGAACTTAAGTCAATCGCCACTGCATTTCCTCCTTTATTGAATAATATCAATTTTTGCCGCAAAGTCAAGAGCAAAAACCTGTTGCAGTATGGGGTGAACACTGCTTGACACCTTGTTCTTATTAGGTAGAATTGTAAAAGAAGGGGGTTTTGATGAAAAAAGAGCGGCGAAAAAGAACTGAAGTGCGCCGGGGTGAGCAGAGGAAGAAACTTACTGAAAAGGAGTTTAAGAAACTCATTGAAAATAATAAGATATCAGCCGGAGATAAGCGATCATATAGCAAGCGGCGCAAAACAAAACGGCGGAAACGACAAATGGGAATTTAATATATTGATACCGATTATTGACAGCTCGGTGATAATAGCTACAATTGTAGTGAGATGCCAATCTTAGAATTCTCATGCAATGAATGCCAGAACAAATTCGAAGATCTGATACGGAATACTGATGAGCGGGAAGCTTTAGTATGTCCGTGGTGTAAGAGTGGAGATTTGAGGCGCTTATGTTCGACATTCGGTTTTTTCAATAATGGTAAGTTTTCTAGCAATATAGGTTCGTCATGTGCAGGTTGTTCAATGACTTCTTGTGCAGGATGTAATCAAGCGAAGGAGGTAAAATGAGGCGAGAGCTTTTAGTTGAGAAGATTAGTGAGAAATTCGGACCTGCTTTTACCAAGGCAGATATAGAAAAATTGATCGACGCATTTTTGGATACGATCTTTGAGGTATTAATAAAAGATAAAAGGGTAGAGTTAAGGAGGTTTGGAACTTTTGAGCTGAGGAAACGTTCTGGACGGACGGCCCGAGCGCCAAAAAGTGGCAAGGAATACACATTACCTGATCGGTATGTGCCTTTTTTCCGACCCTCAAAGATATTTAAGAGCGAAATAAACAAAAGGACAAGACCAGAACAATAGTTTTCAGATACACCATTATCGTATAGTTTTCTAAACGGTTCACAGTGGAATAAGGTAAATGCCCTGAGATATTCTTTTTTTGCGAGACCCCACTCGCCGGCTTTCCAGAATGCGACAGCAGAAGCAAGAATTCGTTCAAACTCGCTATAATCGGTTATGAAATGAAGGTCTCTATTTACTTACACTGGATTATCTTTTCTGTAAGAAATTGAAAGAAGATAGGATGGTATTTTAAGTGTCTTTTAACCCATTACCAGTAAGTGTGATAAGTTTCTTGGTAGGGTTTGATGGGTTTCATCGTACGTGGAGCACACGGGTTATGACTAAGAGACTTCCTTGGACCGCAGAGAATCCAAGAAAGGCTCAGATAACATGTAAATAACGTAATTCATGTACACTTACGACATTGTTTCTCTTATTATTCGAGACCCCACTTATTGATTGTGCTGGCGTTGCCAGAATCATTCTAGCATTGACCGTGGTTTTTTGATGGATATAATAAACACATATTTAGAAATTGGCAGGAAGGAGGACTATGAAGAAAATTCTACTCTTTTGTTTGCCCATATTATTGAGTGCCGGTACTGTCGGGAAGATCAGTGGTCGTGTTCTCGATGCCGAGACTGGTGATCCCCTTTACGGTGTAGATGTTTACATCCCGTCACTTGCCTATGGTGGTGCCTCAGATGTCGATGGTAGCTATTTTATCCTTAATCTACCGCCTGGCAAATACGAAGTTGAGGCATCCATGATCGGTTACCGCATTGAGATCAGACAGGATGTCAAAGTCTATGCTGATCGGACGACATATCTGGATTTTCTATTAACTATCGGTTTGATTGAGATTGATAATCCGATTGTTGTGGTGGCTGAGGAACCGGTTATTGAGATCGACATGACCTCAAAAGAAACAAGGATAACGCGCGATGAAATTGACCTTTTGCCGGTTACCAAACCCATGGAGGTTCTTGCTCTTCAAGGTGGCGTGACAACCGATGCCGGAGGCGACCTGCACATCCGCGGTGGTCGAACCGGAGAACTTGCCTATTATATTGATGGTATTGAAGTATCTAACCCTTTATTAGGCAGTGCTCCTAATTTTGACAAGAACATCATCTCTGAAATGTCACTTCTTTCCGGTACGTTCAATGCCGAGTATGGAAATGTAATGAGCGGCGTCGTTAATGTTGTTACACCTGAAGGAAGTCCGAAGTTATCTTCGCATGTTGAATACACCTCCTTTACCATTTATCCATCGCCGTATCGCAAAGCAGACTGGATATCTCATGATGTTGATACTCTGGGTACGATTTCAGGTTCTGATACCCACCGTGATTCATTGGGCAATTCCCTGTACGAGCCACAGCAATTGGATATCGCTTTTCAGGGTGAGATCAATGCGCACGTCACTGGACCGATACCATTTGACAAGGGTACGCGTTTTTATGCGAGTGCAAACTATCTCAACGAGGAATCGTATCTTCCTTTCGGTTATGAAAATGGTTATGGAGCAAGTGGTAAACTGACTCGTCGCTTCGGTTCGTGTTTTAAGGCTTTTATCGATGTCCATTACTCATATGGTGAAACGCAAAACTACAGCCACCGGTATAAATATTTGTATGATAACTACCTCATCAATTATAAACGATCCATAAGGGTTATTGGTGGGATAAATCATGTACTGCGCAATAACCTTTTCTATAATCTACGCTTCGGTTATATCGTCGATAGCATTGAGACGAAGTCTTCAGATCTGGTCGCTGATACGATGATCGAACTGGTATATGATAACGCCTCAGAATTCTATACTTCAGGTTATCCAATATTCAAACAGGAGATCACGACCCGCAAATATGTAGTGAAGGCTGATATCACAATGCAGGCAGCAAGAATCCATAATGTAAAATTCGGTATTGTGAGCAATTTCTACAGGTTTAACTTAAATAAACGCCAACAACTGTTTACACGTGGTCCGATTGATTATCAAGAATATGCAAGAGAACCCTTGGATGGTGCAGTATTCTTACAGGATAAGATGGAACACAATTATCTGGTGCTGAATGCTGGTCTGCGCTTTGACTATTATTACCCGAATGCTGTGATGTGGGAAGATATTGAAGATCCAACTTCGCCAGTTCATGATGTTGATCCGAGTTATCAGTTGTCTCCGCGCCTTGGTTTATCGCACCCGATCACAGATAATTCAATGCTCCACTTTGCTTATGGTCACTTTTTCCAGACACCGCCCTATGAGATTATGTATTTCAATGCTGATCACATAATCTATCCAGAGAGCATTCCTTACTATGGCTTGGTCGGTAATCCACGGGTCAAACCGCAGCGTACCACGACTTATGAAGCTGGCATGAAATATGCAGTAAAAGATATATACGGTATCGATGTCACGCTCTTTTTGAAAGATATCAAGAACTTGTTGGCTACAACACAGGTGCGTACTTTTCCTTATGATTACATAATCTACACCAATGAAGATTTCGGTTCAGTACAAGGACTTGATGTGACCGTAAAAAGAAGACTCACTTCGGGGTTTGGATTCAGTGCCAATTATACATACCAAATAGCCCGTGGTAACCGTTCATTTGCTATGCAAGGTTTTTATGATGTTTATACTGGTCTGCCGGAGAGGATAAAGGAATACTACCTGGATTTTGACCGACGGCATACTTTTGCTGGTATTCTGAATATTGCATTTAACGATTTAGGTGGTATTGGGTTCAATTTCAAAGCAGCAAGCGGGTTGCCATATACTCCCTATGTAAGCGCAGGTGTCGTTGTTGAAGCGAATTCAGCGCGGATGGCTTGGGAATACTCGTTTGATGTGATGATTCATCAAGGGATAGAATTGGGCAAGACGACAATGGATTTCTTTATTAGAGGTACCAATATCACAGATCATATCAATCCTCGTTATGTTTATCAACGCAGCGGTGAACCCTGGAATACCGGTGAGCCAGCTAGTGGTCTAATGGGTTCACAAGACTTTATCATGAATCCTGCACATGTTGGTCCGCGCAGGATAATCAAAGCAGGCATGAGTGTCGGGTTCTGAAAAGGAGTTAACATGATTTTGATATTATTCTTGATACTTTATCCTGAAGTCGATAAAGCAGTGGGTATCTCTGATAAGGGCGAATTGTCAAATGTCACTTCAAATTTCGGTCTGATATCATACCACCATTGGATTACGCCTGCTTTTCACTGGCCCAATTCTGCTCCCTTTCCACACCAGTATTGCGTTGGCTTCGGGCTTTTAGCAGCACGCAATGATACGGTTATTGAATCTTTTGATCACATGAGCCCTGAATGGGCACCACTTGAAGGATCGTATGGTACGCTCTATTCCGGTGAAGTAGTGGACCCCACTGGTTGGCCAATAATGGCAACTTCAGACAATATTGATACCTGGCCTATGGTCGCAGGAGAGCGCGTGTGGCCAGGACCGTATCGTCGTGATCCAGCGACCGGTCTGGAGGTTGATGGTGAGTTTACTTCAGACCAGGATCTTTTCTGTGTTTTCAATGACCAGGATATCTTTGGTTTGCAAGTTGATGGATCTGTGTATTCATACGGCAGGATTTATGCGCAAGATTTTCTCTTTTACGACCTCAATATATACAATACACGTAATTCGACAATCAGTGATTTCTATCTTGGTTTTCGCGGCAAAATACGATGCGATTATGATATGCAGGACTATATCGGATTATACCGTGATTCTATTATAACCTTTGTTTATTACTGGGATGCTGATGGGATTGCTCAGTCGCCATGGGAATCAGTGGGCATGGTTGGCATTGGATTCTTGAATCAGGAGATAACCGATTTCCATTATTACCGAAAACAGGATGAGCCCGATGCCAATGATGATAACAAATACTATCCCATAATAATTTCTGATCCATCTGATCCAGATATTGATTCGGCTTTGTTTTTCCATGGTGCTGATATACATATTGATGATCCCGGTTTGGTTCAATCATTGCCGCCCGAGTCCACAACCGCCTATAATTTCATCGTTTCATCCGGGCCTAAAACACTCTTCCAGGATGATACCCTCCAGCTTACCATTATTGTGGTGTGTGGGGATGATTCTCTGGATCTGTTCAGCAATCTCAATACGGCATTGATTTTGGCAGATAACTACTTCCTGGGCAGTGGACCGCCTGCGCCGCCGGTTGTTTATGGTGTACCCGGAGAAAAGAAAGTGACGCTTTACTGGGAATCCGAGCCTTCAGAATCCTCTTCTGATATAATAACTGGTAAGTATGATTTTGAGGGTTATAAGATATACCGGAGTGAAGATCAGGGTATGACCTGGGGTAAGGAGATTACCAATGATAAAGGTATGGTTGTCGGCTATGTCCCCATTGCCCAGTTTGACCTAAAAGATTCTATTTTTGGTACTGACCCGGCATTTCCCTATCAGTCTTTAGGTAATGAAACTGGTTTGAAGCATGTTCTAACCGATTCTGCGGTGTATAACGGGATAGAATACTGGTATTGTGCAGCAGCATATGATCAGGGTAATCAGCATCCAGATTCTTTAGAGCCTTCATATGAAAATCCCAGGGGAAGACCGACCGCTGTCAATATTGTTTCTGTAATCCCGGCTCAAATGCCCTCAGGTTACAACCCGGCTTATGTACTGGACGGCGACACTTTGCAGTCACTCAGCAGCCCGTGTGAAGGATTGGCCGTGGTGAGCATCCTTGATCCGGACCAGCTCCAAGCTTATACATATGAAGTTACGTTCAATGATTCATTTTTTGATGGCAGCCTATGGGTGGATTCAACGACCTTCAATCTTTTCTGCGTGACTACTGGTGAATCATTATTCGTTTATCAAGAACTTTCTGACTCATCGCTTGATAATATACCGATCACTGATGGTTTTCGGTTGACTTTATTAAACAGCGGAAGCGGGGTAAAGTTCCTCGGTTGGACAAATGTTGCCGGTGATACCTGTACATTTGACTGGTGGACTGGCTATGTTGGTTCAATGGGACCTCTTTATACCTATATCACTGGCGTATCTGATTTCCGTATTGTGGTGGACCACGCCAACCCGGCAACTGTGCAGATTGACGATGGCTTTGGTGGTTCATACCTGCCGATTCAGATACCGATTCGGGTATATGACATCACTGATTCTGCGAATCCGGTTGATGTAAGTGATTCGACTTGGTTGCTTGATTTTGCCTATGCCTTTCCTGGCAACCCGATGTTTGGTCCTGAGGGTTGGGACCTCATACCAGGTGGTGCAGGCTATAACCCGGATCCAACTGGACAGGAATTTGGTTTTGTTGATCAAATCGGCTGTTGGAACAACAATGGTGATGCCGTATACTTTGCGACTCAAAATGGTCCAGATACGGAAACCGCACCTTCAGAAGGTGATGAGTTCACGATCCTGACCTATAAGCCATTTTCTTCCAGTGTCAAGTATGCATTCACGATAATACCGTTTTCCATCGCTGCGGATTTGATTGATTTATCCTCGGTCCGCGTTGTACCTAATCCCTACATGTTGCATTCCAAATATGAAAGCACACCATATGACCGAAGACTGATGTTTGCGAATTTGCCCCAGCAATGCGAGATACAGATATACAATATTGCTGGCGAACACATTAGAACGATTCAGCACACTAACAACCTCAGTTATGAATACTGGGATCTGCGAACCAAATATGGACTTGAGGTTGCCTATGGCTTATATGTTTTTGTGGTTAATGCTGACGCTCAGACCAAGGCAAAAGGTAAGTTTGTTATAATCAAATAGGGAGTAGATGATATGATAAGACCAAAATTAGGAGTAGGCCAAGGCTTCAGCCTTGCGAAATGTAAAACACCAGCAGGAGTGACACCACTTGTGGTGTCATTGACCGCACGAGTGCGGTCACTCCTTGTTTCTTCGGTCCTTCTTTGCCTGATCTGTGTTACCTCAAGTTTTGGTTTTAATAAGGTGGGTACGACTGCCGCACCTTTTCTCAAGATCGAGTTCGGTGCTCGGGCAGTTGCCATGGGCGGTTCTTTTGTCGCCCTTGCCAATGATCCCTCAGGAGTCTATTATAACCCTGCAGGTATTGCAGAATTGCAGAACGTATATGTATCAGGCGGACACACTGAGTGGTTTGCCGGTCTGAACTATGAGTATGCTGCGTTTATACTCCCTACGAAAAGGCTCAATTTCTGTCTCTGGGGTACGTTTCTCTCATCCAGTGATATGGAAGTCACGACTGTGGAAGTTCCAGAAGGAACTGGTCAGTACTTCAAATATGTAGATGGTTTGCTTGCTTTCACAACTTCGGCACTTTTGTCTGACCGGCTCTCAATCGGTTTCTCTGCAAAATACATTCAGCAGTCCCTTTACAATGAAAGTGCCGCTACTTTGGCTCTGGATATCGGCTCAGTACTAAAGACGCCGCTTAAAGGTACGAGGCTCGGTATGTGTCTGGTAAATTATGGTGGCAGGATGCAGTTGTCAGGTAATGATCTAATCATCCAGACCGATCCCTGGCCTGAGTACGAGGGAAATGCAGACGTTGAAGCAAGATTGACTACCGAATCTTTTCCTTTACCACTGGCTTTCAAAATGGGACTTGCCTTTCATATTATTGATCGGAAAGATGCATTCATCCTTAGTGACAACTACCAGTTACGGGTTGCTATTGATGGTATTCATCCAAATGATGGTGAGGAGAAACTGCAGATTGGCGCGGAGTACGGTCTATACAATATCCTTTTCTTAAGGGGTGGCTACAAGGTGAATTATGATACGCAAAAATTCACTGTCGGCGCTGGAGTGAAAGCGGGTATTGCCAGACGTGAAGTCTGTGTCGACTACGCGTATGTTGATATGGATATACTCGATGCCACACACAGGTTCACCCTGACAATTGGATTTTAGTATTAAGGCGATTCAGGTGTTTACCCCGCTTAGAAGGGCACATCTAACGGGGTTTAGGTATTTGATATATTAAAAGGAGGTTTAATGAATAGACGTAGTTTTTTAAAGACAGTTGGGTTTACAGCGCCGTTGCTTGCTTTTTTGGGTAATATCCCAAAGATGTTGTGGGCGGGAAAATTAGAACATTCAAAGAAAGATTTCTGGAAAGACAAGAAGTTCGTCCAAAATTCACTCGACATGTCAGGTTATAAAAATGGTATGATAAAGGCGAAAATCGATGACACCTGGAAGGAATTCAACATACGCAAGGC
>JAUWLY010000098.1 GCA_030613445.1 Candidatus Stahliibacteriota bacterium
AACCGAATCAATATACATAATATATCCCCGCGCCATCACCGCATACTTTAAATAACCCGCCGACTCAGTCCGCACACCAACCGTCAAAACCCCACCACTGACTGACCCACGCACAAAACACTCACCAGGCGTGTAAAAAACCATATCGACTACCCGACTACTCACGATCCCCGGGTTTATGCTTATCGTATCATAACCAACGTGGAGTGAACCTGGTTGGACAATCAAGGAATCGAAATGACGCGGATTTGTATTCCACAAAACGAGCGTGGGGTCGCCTAAGAGAGAAATAGAAAACTGGTGTACACGATGCCAATTATTGATCTGGGCGCTGCCAATATAAGTTGCTTTAGCTGTGGCGAGGGCTTGGCTGATCGTACCCGTAAATAAATGGCTGAACATTAGTTTCATGTATTCCTTATGGATACTTCCTTCGCTCGAACTTGTCGGACCAATATAACCAATACCGCCACCATTTGGATTCATCACCCAGTGTTCACCTAAACAATCAGACTGGAAAGGGTTTGTATAACAGGTTACAACAACCATTAAACCATAAAGCGGAGAATTAGTCAAAGAATCAAAATAGAAATTGTCTATGTAAACTCTGGGCCAGGTAAAATGGATACAGAGATTATTCACATCACCATGGCCTATGCCCGTAACTATACCAAATCCGGCATGAATGGAATCTGCCAAAGTCTGAAGCGTCAGGTTATTGAGCGTTTCATCAAGAAAGGATTTTGTAAAATGTTTGGGTAGACGGGAACTAAGCTCGTATGCATACGGTAGGCCAGGCCAGTTATTATCAAGGTTTGAGCTGAAGAAAAGTGCCTTGGTCTGCATCTCTGTATTGGTTGGAAAAAGATAGGTTTTGACCTTATCGAGATAGTCCAGCACTTCGACACTTGAATTCGTTGGAATACGACCAACAAATACTTCAGGGTAGAAATCAATTGAGTCAGCCACCTCACCGTATCTTTCATCACCATCAAAGTTCCAATCCCCGTCAAGATCTGCATAGTACAGATCCGAGGAAATCGGCAACCAGAGCTGCGAGTAGATAACCGTTCTATCTACCCAGACATATCTCGTCGGTACGACCGGTGTATCACCGCCTAAAAGAACAAAAACCGTCCCCCATTTATCATAGGCATCTTTTATGAAATGACGTATCCGTTCTGCATCATCAACGCCTGAGTAGTATTGGCGTATCCAGGCCATCTGCTTCACAACCGTATTGATACCAGCATGCTTCTTGAATTCAGCAAAACTTTCATAGGCATTGAACTGTGCATTATCAGTAATGATCACGAGATCAACCGGTGGCCCCAATAACGAGGGTAAATCAGTAGGCAATGAATCATAAGGGTTATCCTCAACCCTGATAACCGGACAATACTGTGTGTTTTTTACAGCATTTTTATTCTCGACAAAATTAAGCAGAAAATCACTGAACACCTCTTTGCTCAAGTTCGTTGTTCTGCGTGGTGCAATACCTGGTGGACAATACTCAGTTAGAGCATCAAGAACGAGATTCTCCAAAACATACAGTTTCTGGTTAACTGGGTCATATCTAAATGGACACACGGTTATCTGCAATATTCGGAACCCCCGCATATTACCACAGTGAAAATCAATAACTGGATTAACCGGGAATGATGTTGGCGACGAATATGCCCCTAAATCAGGCGGCGTAAAAACCAATACTGTCTCCAGAGAAGTCTCTCGCTGTTTTGGATAGAGCCGACATGACCCAGGGATTATACGCCATGTCTGTTCCAGAATCCTTATTTCTCGCACTTTCTCATTTCTTGGGATCAAGTAGCTGCACACATAGGCTGGGGTTTCTGGAAACCCTGGCTCGCCAGGCAAAACAACCGGTTGATCAACCAAGATACGGTCAAATCCGTTGGCTTGCTCTATATGATAGTCTGTTTTATCAAGCGGGATATCAATTGTAATTCCACTCAGACTACTAAACAGCATGAGTATGGCAAGTATATATTTCATCAATATAATTATAAAAACAATAGATGAGTTGTCAAGGCCTTAACCGAGCTTTCGTGTTGACATTGTTAATGATTTCTATATAATTATCGCATGAAAAGAATTCTTTTCCCCCTCACAATAATCATTATTTTGGCTATTTCATCAATGGTCAGCGCGCAAACCGACGTGTCAGGCTCACCAAGTACTGATATCACTATGAGTGGACTCGATAAGCCGATAATCTCGGAAGAATATATCCTTATGCCTGGCGACAAGTTGCTTGTAACAATAACTGGAGCCACAAACTACTCTTACACAACCGGTATTACGTATGAAGGTAAGGCCATGATCAGGATACCTGTAACTTCCATGCCAACGGCACAGGGCGTATATGTACCCAAATATGATATTGTAGATGCAGTACCAGTACATAATTTGACTTTGAAAAGTGTCAAGGATTCCCTGCGCCACGTTTTTCTAAAGTATTTTAGAAACATCAAGGTTGACATAACCCTCCTGGGCATGCGCCAGTTCACGGTCTTTGTTGTTGGTGAAGTCAAACGTCCCGGCATGGTCCGAGCCTATCCAGTTGACCGCGTATCAACCGTGATAAAACGAGCCTGGGGCATAACGACTGTGGGCTCCCGTTCAAAAATCGAGTTGAAAAGAAAAGGCGAGCTGTATAAAGTTGCCAATCTTGAAAAATTTGAAAAGACCGGCAATACCGAGATTAACCCTTATGTTCAGGACGGTGACCTCATAATCGTGCTTCCTATGGAAAAATCAATGATCATAAAAGGAGCTGTGTTCGGCAAGAGAGGATATGAGCTACGGGTTGCAGAACTTACTGCCGCGCGCGAGCGAACAAGTGAAGGTCTCTATGAAATTGATCAAGGAGAACGAGTCTCTGATTTGATTCCAAAGGCTGGTGGTGTTACACCGTGGGCTGATTTACAAAACGCGTACCTAGAAAGAGATACTGCAAAAATACAGATTGACCTTGTTCGGGTATTTGAGGATGAAAATGACAAGAATAATATCCTGCTCGAGGACGGGGATGTTTTAGTCATCCCATCGGTAAATGCGATAGTCTATGTTCAGGGACAAGTGGCTAACCCTGGCGCCTTTGCTTTCCAGCCTAACCTAAGAGCAAGTGATTATATAGGCTTGGCTGGCGGGCCCATGGGCGATGCCCACATGTCCGGTGTAACCATCTACCGGGACAAAGAAAAACTTTCCGGCAAAAAAAATCCCATTATTGAACAAGTAGATAGAATAATGGTACCGCGCCTGATTTTCAAGTTCTGGCAAGACTATGTTGAAATAGGTGCGGTCTTTGCATCACTCTTGATAGCATATTTAACACTAACAGCTAATTAATTTGAGCTCCTTGGTTCAAAGGACAAAAATCATCACACTGACGCCAAAATGGCAATCATTTTATTGCAAGACTTTTTTATTACTAAGTAATTAAGAGGAGGTTAATATGACCATCCTAGTTATTCTCTTGCTGGGGATAATAGAGCCACCGGGCAAACCCCTGGCAAAAGACGTACCAAACGATGAGGGTGGTAAGATCATGCTCACATGGCAACCAACCCCACAAACCGATAAAATCGATGGCTATGATATATACCGTGCAAAAGAAGGAGAGTCATTTGAGCTAATCGGGTCAACCGACAAATGGACTAATCAATTCACTGATACAAGAACCCAAAACGGCATCAAATACCAATATAAAATAGCCGGTATCAAACAAGGAGAAATTCTTGCCAACTCTGAAATCTCAGAACAAGTGAAAAGCAGTGGACAGTGGTTCCATACTGGCAAATTGAATATCCTTGTAGGTTTCATTGTCTATACAGCGATCCTTTTGTGGTTTATCTTTCATGCACGTGCAGGAAAAGAAATGTTCGTACGAAAAATCCCCGGGCTCGATGCTTTGGATGAGGCGGTCGGCAGAGCAACAGAAATGGGTAAGCCGATCCTTTATGTTCCAGGTTTATCATCGATCGCAGACATCGCGACTATTGCCTCACTCAATATCCTCTCTCGCGTTGCTAAGAAAACCGCTGAATACAATACAACGCTTCTCGTGCCAAACCGTAACCCAGTTGTCTATACAGTAGCACAAGAAATTGTTAAGGAAGCCTATACTGACGCAGGAAGACCAGACATTTACAATCCAGATAATGTGTATTTCATCACTGGAAATCAGTTTGCATACGTTGCTGCAGTGTGCGGTACAATGGTCAGGGAAAAACCCGCAACAAACCTATTCTTAGGATATTTCTGGGCTGAATCCCTTATTCTTGCAGAAACCGGCGCCTCAACCGGTGCAATCCAAATAGCTGGTACTGATTCAGTATTTCAATTGCCATTCTTTATTACGACCTGCGATTATACTTTAATCGGTGAAGAGTTGTATGCAGCATCTGCTTATCTTTCGCGAGAGCCCCTGCTCATGGGTTCTTTAAAAGGACAGGACTGGGGCAAAATGATTATCCTCGCAATTCTCATCATCGGCTCGGCGTTAATGCTAATCGGTATTGAACAAGTTGCTGCTTTGTTCAATATATAAAAAGGAGGCTCTAATGAAAAAACGCATCCCCTTATTGATATGTGCGGTCCTGGGGACTTTCATGATCGTCCAATTCTTTATTCCTCATTCACTTAGCCAGCAATTTTTTGATCACAGTTTTAAATGGTTCATTGCGATTGCAGGGTTTGCCTGGATACTGGGGGCTGGTAGTCTGATAAAACACCACACTGATCGAATCAGACGCAAGAAAAAACGGTGGTACTTCAGCATTGTGACCTTGACCAGTCTTACAGTCATGGCAGTGCTCGGTATTTTTTGGGGTATCAGAACAGGTACATTGTTCATGACGTTCTACACGAATATAATCCTTCCACTCGGGGCGGCGATGTATGCAATCCTCGCATTTTACATGGCATCAGCTTCATACCGTGCATTCAGAGCAAGATCTAAGGAAGCAACAGTCCTACTCATCGCTGGTTTTATAGTCATGCTTGGCATGGTGCCTTTTGGGCAATTTATCTGGTCAAGAATTCCGGAAATCGCAGAATGGCTTTTGAACGTTCCAAATACTGCGGCAAAACGGGGAATAATTTTCGGCGTGGCATTTGGCAGCGTGTCAACCGCGTTGAAAATCATCCTTGGTATTGAACGGTCCTGGCTTGGTGGTGGAGGTTAATATGAACATATTCAAAGCTCTCACAAAAATACCCAGACAAGTAATCTATGTGGTAATCGCCATTGCTGTTACGATCCCCTTGCTCAAACCGATCGGTTTACCGATTAGGATCATGCCCAAGAGCCAACGATTGTTTGCCGCGATAGACAGCCTGGGTCCACAGTCAAACCCTGTTCTCATATCAATTGACTTTGACCCTCAATCAATGCCTGAGCTATACCCCATGCTCGTCGCAGTCCTGCGCCATTGTTTTGCACGTGATATCAAGGTTATTATAATGACTCTGTGGCCGCAAGGACCAGGCCTTGCTGAAATTGCGCTGGAGCAAATCCCTAAAGAATTTAATAAGGAATATGGCAGAGATTTTGCTTTCTTAGGCTATAAGTTTGGTGTCACGGCTATCCTTTTGGGGATGGGCGATAATATCAAGAGTGTATTCCCGGTCGATTATCATGGAACACCTTTGGATTCAATCGAAATCACTGCTCATATACGAAATTATGATGATTTAAGCGTTGTTATCACACTCTCTGCGGGTGACCCAGGATGGCGCGCTTGGCTTTTATTTGCCCAAGCAAGATATAACGCCAAAGTTGGTATCGGAGTTACGGCAGTGTCTGCTGCAGATGTCTACCCTTATGTCGAAACCGGTCAAGCTATTGGTCTACTTGCCGGCATGAAAGGCGCATCTGAATATGAGATATTAGTCCACGAACATGGCTATTCTGAAGGTAAACGCACAGCAACACAGGGCATGGATGCTCAATCCCTTGGACATCTTGTTATCATGGTCTTCATTATTATCGGCAATATCGGGTATTTCGTCATAAGGAGGAAGAAATGAATATTACACCTGATCCTTGGATCTGGCTATCAGCACTTCTGACGCTTGCCATCTTTTCTTTTCTGTTCCGCGACAATATATTGTATCAATTTGCCGAACACCTGTTTGTTGGTGCATCAGCAGGTTATTTGATTGCCATTACCTGGCACAATCAGATGGTACCTAACCTCTTTGAACCACTTTTCATACAAGGTAATATTGTCTATATTATCCCGCTACTCTTTGGACTTTGCTACTTTGCCAGGTTCATCCCTAAAATTGGTTATCTTGTGCGCTTACCCATAGCCTTTTTAATCGGCTGGGGCTCCGGCGCTATTATACCAGCCCTGTTTCAAAGAGATATCCTTAAGCAGACTCAGGGTACTCTATTCACGACCGAGGCTTTCGCAAAATGGGATACAGGTTTATGGGCAGTAATCATGCTTGTCGGCGTAATTTCAGTTCTCATCTATTTCTTCTTCTCACAAGAAAGAAAAGGGATAATGAAACCAGCGGCAAACCTGGGTATAATTTTCCTCATGCTTGGTTTTGGTGCATCTTTTGGCTACACTGTTATGTCGCGTATAAGTCTTCTAATCGGAAGGTTGCAGTTTCTCCTTGGACCCTGGCTGGGGATTATTGAATAAAACCTGACGACTTGGAACTGATCAATGTATTGGAATAACGATGTCCCGTTGGTGTAAACACCTACGGGATAAATAACGGAGTATGGGAGAAACGGGAAAAGCGTAAGGCGTAGTGAGTAAAGCGTAGGGCAGAAAATCAACGTTATTAACGTTCTAAACGATACTAACGATCAAAACGAATCGGGCATTAATAATTGTAGTTGTCCAATTTATTGGACAAAGCCTGATAAATCAGGCGACTACATCATATCGTGGATGATATGAGAACTATTTTATGTTCTCCTCAGTAACTATAGCATCGCCCTAATCTTCTTTACAAGCCCCAGGGCCTTGGAGTATTTGGTAATGGGGATAATATAAAATCCATCAACATGATCTTTTAATTTTTCTGCGGTTTCCAGAAGGATTTCGGTTTCATCCCTTTCTTCGATATTATTGATATACTCATAAGGGATACCCAAAAATTTCATTAGAGCAAAAGCCCTTTTCTTGGTGTACAAAAAAGAAAGTCCAGCAATGAGCTTTGCTTTGTCAAAACGCTGCCGAAACTGTTTAGCGATTTCAATAAATCGTATGGGGTTAAATACAGGTTGGGTAAAAAAACACTCGGCACCGTATTTGTATTTGTCTCTTGATTTCATAAATTCGCCTTGAATATTTGGAACATTCGGATTAAAACTAGTACAAAGACAAAAGTCTACTGGGTTTATTGCTTTTCGTGCTGAAGTCACCCCCTGTTGGATTTTTTTAGCAATGTCTAATAGTTTTGATGAATTCAACTCAAATCCGCTCCGCCCTTCAACCGGGGCATCTCCAGTTATGCACAAAACATTAGATATTCCTAGCGCCGCAGCACCGAGCAGATGACTCTCAAAACTCAGTGAGGTGAAATAACGCGCAACAAAATGCGGAATGGTTTCAATCCCAGTTCTTTGCTGAATAACATGTGCGCAACATAGAGCATCCGGTCTTAATCTCCCAAGGGGATTCGAGGGGATGTTTAGCGCATCAATGTAGCCATTAAATTGCTTGACTTTATCTGAAAGTCCATTGAGGTTGAGGTTTCTAGGAAGAAGGATCTCAAGCGTGATGATTTTGCGCTTTGATATTTTTTCTCGCAGCATTGTGGTTTATCTTGACTGCTTTAAAAGTGCCAAACCTTCCAACACAGTAGTTGCAGCACCATAGGCACCGATTTTTTTTGCGTAGCGCTTACTTACATTGGGACCACCAATTATCACTTTAACGTTCAGCTTCGCCTTCTTCAATGCGGTTACCACGTTAGCCATCTCAAACATGGTCGTTGTCAACAGAGCACTTAAACCGAGAGCATCAGGTTTGACCTTTCTTACAGCTGCCACGATCTTTTTAGTAGATATGTCTTTGCCAAGGTCAATAACTTCATAACCAGCTGATTCAAATATCATACACGCGATATTTTTGCCGATATCATGAATATCACCCTTTACTGTTGCCAATACAACTTTTCCACGTTTTCTACCTTTTGGCAGATATTTACGAACAATATCAAGGGCATACTTTGAAGCCGCAGCTGCCTTGAGTAGATCCGGGATAAAATACTTGCCTGTCTCATAGAGATCACCGACCCTGTTAAGAGCTTTTGAGACAAAGCGGTCAATAATCTCCTGAGGTGGTGTACCTGCACTGAGCATTTTTTGGGCGAATTCTCGACTCAAGTTTTTATTTCCAAGAACGATTGCTTCAGTTAAATCTCTTGCTGACCTTGACAAACTGCGATGCGATCCAATCCTGGTGTAATCAGATATGGAAACAGTATCCCTGAATAGTACGCGCGCCGCTCTAACAGCATCCATGACAATTTCGTCATGAGGATTCAATATAAGAAACGTAACACCACATTTAATCGCCGCTGTGGCAAGTGCTGCATTTAGTTTACTGCGCTGCGGCAAACCAAAAGAGACATTCGAAATTCCAAGTATCGTCTTCAGACCACACAGATGGAGTCGCTCAACAGTCTTTAGAGTATAGGGAATTTGTTTCTTGTCAGTAGCTGCTGAAAAAACTAACGGGTCAAAAATCAAATCTTTCCTAGGAAAATCAAGCCGCTTGGCAACTCCCAAAGCAATATCTACATTGTCCATCCTCTGCTCGACGCTACGCGGTATGCTTTTGCCAACTAATGACACCACAGCTTTAAAACCGTATTTTTTAATCATCGGGAACCACTTCAGTAGTGCTTTCTTCTGCGCAGGTATTGAATTATAAACTCCCACACCAGGATAAAATGAAAGGACGGATTCAGCCGCATCAAAGTCTTGGGTGTCGATGAATAAAGGCAACACAGATGCTCCGATAACTTCAAAAACAGCCCTCTTGAGTGTACTTTGCTCATCGAGGTCAACAACAAAGGCATTAACATCGAGTGCATCAACACCTGCCGCTTCCTGTGA
>JAUWLY010000139.1 GCA_030613445.1 Candidatus Stahliibacteriota bacterium
AAGACCCACAACAATAGAGCAGGTGCAGGAGATTGTGCGCTATGCAAATGCTGAACTCATACCGGTTATCGCGCGTGGTTCAGGGTCAGGCATGTCAGGCCAGGCTGTTCCAATAGACGGCGGCATTGTATTGGATCTCAAGAAAATGAATCGTATCATTGAAATACGACCCGCAGATATGCTCTGCAAAGTTGAAGCCGGATTAATCGATGATGACCTTAACAGAGCGCTCAAACCATATGGTCTGTTTTATCCACCATTACCCGCATCAAGCAGGGTCGCGACGATTGGCGGAGAAATCGCCAATAATGCCTCGGGCATACGGTCAGTGAAATACGGCGCAACGCGCGACTCAGTTCTCGGCATGAAGGTCGTTCTTGCAAATGGCGATCTGGTTAATCTTGGTTCAAATACTAAGGTCGAGGCATCTGGCTACCAGATTGATAGACTTATGGTAGGTTCTGAAGGTACGCTCGGAATAATTGTAGAAGCAACACTCTCACTCAAACCAATACCGAAATTTCGGTGTATTGGCAGGGTAAGTTTTGATAAACTTGAGGATGCTGGCGAAGCTATATCTGAAATAATTGCAAGCGGTGCCTCACCATCTATGCTTGAGCTAATGGATAATATCGCTATTACTGCAGTCAACACAACGCTTAACATGGGGTTACCTGATGTCGAGGCAATTGTCATGTTCGAAGCAGACGGAAAAGTGAAAGAGGCAGTAGATGCTGAGATTAACTTCATGAAAGAAATCTGCGAAAAACATAATGGTTCTGATATTAAGACGAGCTATGACCTAAAAGAAAGAACGAAATTATTTGCTGGAAGAAAAAAACTGTTTGCTGCTTTGTCACGATATAAAGAGGGATTATCATGTACTTCTCTGGCTGATGATATGGCTGTGCCCTATTCAAAAATGGCAGAGTGTGCGAGTAAAATCCATGAAATCGCCAAACGGAATAATGTTGTAATGACTGCATACGGACACTGTGGTTCAGGATGTATGCATACAAAAATATTAATGGATCCCACAAAAAAAGAGCAGTGGGAAGGCGCAAAACGGGCAGTAGAAGAGGTATATGACTATGTCCGATCAGTTGGTGGCACGACCTCTGCTGAACATGGTATTGGGCTTTCTAAAGCACCGGCATGGAAAAAAGAAAAAGCAGATTCGCTCGCTATAATAAAGGCGATCAAGAACGCCCTTGATCCAAATAATATTCTAAATCCCCATAAAATGCAGGATGCACCTGATGATTGGATCACTGCAACCAAACTAAGATATCCAGTAGAATAGGAGAGAACATGGAAACTAAAAACATAAAATCATGGAATGATGAATTGAATGTTTGCATAAGGTGCGCCTACTGTTTTGAAGGATGCCCTGTTTTTAAAATCACTGGTTGGGAGACTGATTCGGCAAGAGGAAAAACCATTCTCGCCTATGGCATGCTCACAGGCGATCTCGAACCCTCTCAGTATATTGCTGACAAGCTATTCCAGTGTACTTATTGCCGGGATTGCTCTGAGCGATGTTCAGCCAATGTTCCTGTAGTAGATGTTCTTGCAGCAGCACGGGCAGACCTTGTTGAAGCAGGGTTTGCATCTGATACACATAAAGGCATGGCTAAGAATGTTAAGGAAACCGGTAATATTTTCGGCGATAAAGAAATAAAAGCGCCTGTCCAACAGGGTGAAATACCTGTATATATAGGATGTCAATATCTTGCCCGCCCCAATCAGACAAAAATGTATTTAAAGATCCTTGAGAAACTTGGGGTAAAACCGCTGGTCAAAGACGAGATATGCTGTGGCTATCCTTTATATGCACTTGGATTCAAAAAGGAATTCGCAGAACATAAAAAGAAATTCTTGGAAATCTTTCCAGAAAAAGAAATAATAGCCCTCTGCCCTACTTGTGCAGCCTACATACATGAAGAATATGGAAAAGACGTTAAACACATAACCCAGACTATACTGGAACATATCCCTGAAAAGAATCTGGGCTTAAAGGCAACTTATCATGACCCTTGTGATCTTTCACGCGTCATGGGCATTACTGAAGAACCCCGAGAAATCCTGAAAAAACTCGGCATTGAAATTGTTGAAATGCCAAGAAACAGAAAAACCTCTCATTGTTGTGGTGGTGGTGGTGGTATACTGATGTCAGATGTGAACCTTTCAGATGATATCGCAATCCTACGTATTAAACAGGCGATCGAAACCGGTGCACCGCTCCTTATTACTCCATGTCCAACGTGTGAACAGGTATTAAAGAAAGCAGCAACTGTGGTAAACGAAAAGGGCAACGGTACTATTCAAGTCAAGAACTTAAGCGATATAGTCTGGAAAGCTCTTAGATCGTAAATATATCTTTTGTTTTCACTGAAATACATAAAGGGACGGTTATACCGTCCCTTTATGTTAACCTACAACTTTCTCAAGGGCAAGGAATACAGATACATCCATTCAGTTCAAAATAATGGGCATTCAGCAAATGATCTGGAAGGCACTCACATAAGTTAGAACATATATAAAAAGGGGACGCACATACGTCCTCTTTTTGCTTACCCAACTACTTTCCTACACTACAATATTTTTTTTCGAATATGAAAATAAAATCTATTCTCCAAGATGACGTATAAGAGCATATTTTCTGGGTACCACAAGATCGGCTTTTTTTGCTGGTTGATCTTCTTTTACTCTGTAAGCAACGTCCATGATTTCAATAAAATTCGCAGTATAGTCCTTTAAAACACCGGGATATTCAAATACTTTATCATCTTTAACCAACTCGAGTACAACTTTCTTCCCGATATGCCTTTCTAATAAAGGCTCGAAAGAAGTTCCCAAAGAACCCACCAATTCTTGTTTTAGCTGTGAAACGTATTTGTCTTGAGAACTCATTATGGCACCTGCACCAGTCGTTCTTTTAGCTTGTCCAATAAGCAAATTTACCACTTCCATAACTGAATCTTTTACTGTTTTAAAAAAATTCTGTATCCTTCTTCTAAGCCTTCTTAATGCTGTAGGATGATAGGTCCTTTTTAATTCCTTCTCCCTCTTTCTTTTACTGTGTTCATCTAATTTATCGTGAAAGCGGATTAAAGCTCGAATATTAGAATACTCGTTTTTATATAAAATATAGCTCGTCTCGTCGTGTCCCTTTTTATCTTTGTGCTTGATTGAATAGATCAATTCAAAACCGGTATTTTCCGAGCGCAGTTTACCCCAGACTATCTTACCAGTCGTTTGCTCTAAGGTTATCATATCTTGAGAAAAATCCTTGAGGCATTTATCTCTGCTTCTTCCTTTTATAAAAGCTGCAACAACTGTGAATATGATTATAGAAACTATAGTTATAGCAAATGTATCGGGCATAAGAAACTCCTTTTTAAAAGTCAATCATCCGATCATTCTATTCATCAATACTACGATGTCAATGAAATTTAACACTACACCTACTCTGGTAATTACCAGAATGAGAGACTGACTGCCGTAAGTGCACGCTTACTCAATCGCCAAAAAGATCTAGATATTTTCCATACCCTTCTTTCTCAAGATCTTCTTTTGCAATAAAGCGTAAAGCCGATGAATTAATGCAGTAGCGAAGTCCGATCGGTTCAGGTCCATCATAAAAAACATGCCCGAGATGCGAATCAGCTTGTTTACTCCTTACCTCTGCACGTACCGTGCCCGAGGTTAAGTCTGCTTTCTCCACAATCTTTTCTGGTTCGAGTGTTTTAGTGAAACTCGGCCAACCAGTCCCTGAATTAAACTTATCCTTGGAACTGAACAGTGGTTCCCCAGAAACAATATCCACATAGATGCCATCTTTTTTATTATCCCAGTATTCATTGGCAAATGGTGGCTCAGTACCGCACTGCTGAGTCACCTTATATTGAAGAGGCGATAGTCTTACCTTCAATTTATCATCTGGAGATCCGTTCTTGCGAAACAAGAAATCCTTTGCCTTTCCAGTCTGCCATATACTCTTTTGGAACTGTCCCCGACTAGATCCAGTTTTATATGAGTTATACTGGATCGGACACGTTTTAAAATAATCTTGATGGTAATCCTCTGCTTTGTAGAATGTTGTAACTTGTTGTATATCAGTAGCAACTGGTTTTTCAAAAAGACCTGATTCATTCAAGGCTTTTTTGGATTCTTCAGCAAGTCTTTTCTGCTCTTTATCATGATAAAAAATCGCTGTTTGGTATTGAGAACCCCGGTCAGTGAACTGACCACCAGGATCAGTCGGGTCAATTGTCTGCCAAAAAACATTCAACAATTCGTCATAACTTATCTTTTTAGGATCATACCTTACCTGAACAGCTTCAAGATGACCAGTCGTCCCTTTGCAAACCTCTTCATAGGAAGGGTTTTCCTTATGTCCACCAGTATAGCCGGAAATAACCTCATTGACACCAGCTAATTGTTCAAAAGGCTGTTCCATACACCAAAAACAGCCACCCGCAAAGGTTGCAACATCAAGCTTTGACCCGGTGGATGGTTTGCCTATTTGGGCTATCTGTTTAATCTTATCGCTATTCATACATGCCACGGCCATAAATGACATTATAATTAGATACAAGGAAATGACTTTCAATTATGAACCTCCTTATTGATTTCATATATCTGTATTTAAGACAGTCAAGAACAGTAATTGGTTCATAAAAGATGAGTCATCCAATTTAATCGCCATACTCATAATCAAAATTTAGCAAGGTTTCAAAAGTATCGGAATCGACCGACCAGATAATCCTGATCCCTACATTGGCCACGTATTCATCGTAAGTAGTCGGTATTTGCCGCGAGCCAATATATGTTTCTGCTTCATTTATTGTCGCTTCAGACAATGCTGGCTTCACCTCGGCAAGCTCGCCCTCACCCAGTGTTACATAATGTCCATCATCAACCTTGTGTATCAACATCCATTCAGATGTTGTATTTTCCAAACCGCTTATAGACCAGACACCACCAGACCCGTCCTCATTAAATCGAATATCAGTAGTATACTGCTGTTCAACACGTGATATGCGGAAATCTGTATTATCAGAAATAATATACAGATCGGCATTGAATACATCACCATAGGGACCAAGGAAATCCCACAGAGAATAGTTGAGTCTACTATTATCCTTGATATCCGAGATATCAGTATACAGTGAGTCGCTTCCACTCGGTGTTATACCTTCTTCACCTTCATAAAAATCAGGCATCTTGATGGTAAAATACGGTAAAATCAGAGTGAGCGTATCTTCGGCACATGCACTATCTACACAAAATAATGCAAGTAATACTATTATAATAGTGGATTCGTGTGAGAATGTTCTTCTCGGCGTCATTGTACACTCCGTTTTTCACTATTATTTAACTTGTTACTTATATCATCACTCATGTGATACATCCTTTTCTTTGTCCAGTGACAGAAGAAAATCTTCCCATTCTTTTATAATTTTAGCATCTGCTTTAGCATCCTTATATCTCTTAATAATGATCTTGGCACCACGTTTTGCTTTTTCGATCTTACCAAAACCGCGGTATGCATAACAGCCAAACTCACCCGCTCTTATCTGCAAAACAATACTTTTATTCCTAACCCCGAACTTATGGGCATTTATGCATTGTTCTTCAAGGTATGCCCATTGTTGGTGTTCCTTTGCCCAGTACATCCTCCAGTACCATGTATCCTCACATAATTTCAGATCATCCAACTCCTGAAAAGCGATTTGCAATGCCTTACCCATTACCTCATTCATCTCTCTTATAGCTCCGAGAAAACCAAGTGTATTGCCATAAGAAAAGGAATAATCATACAGCGTAGCCTTATTGAACTGACCAAGCGCAGCTTCCACGAGCTTCGATTCAAATATTGTTCGCGCCTTGTCATAACGTTTAAGGTCCATTAAACAGTATGCTTTTCTGAGTTCAATCATACCCATAAATTCACCAGTCATAACTCTTGCCTCATTGTAGTCTTCAAAAGGTGCGTGCAAATCATCATAGGCGTGTAATGCTTCTTCGTATTTTCCTTCACGAGCAAGAGCAGCTGCTTTGTCAAATCTCTCAATAAATGTCTTGCTGACTGGTAAGTTGGCGGTATAACTCATCTTAGTGCTCTTTTTCTCCAACGCCCTTGAGCCATTGCTTGCAATTGTTCGCTTGTCAGTCGCCATCCTGCTATTATATTGGCTTTTCTCGCGTGTTTAATGAATGTCTCTTTACCTAGGTCCTCTGGGAAGATCAGCTTCATATTCCTGAAGTTATTCAAACCAGTGGCGAGATAATGTCTTAATTCGTCACGAACCCTCCAGATACAAAGCACTGTCGTTGGCTGCATTATACAATCATTCTATATGTGAAATACAGGAAGTCAAGTGAATGCTGTTCTTGACATTGATTCTTGTAATGCGTATAATACACCAAAGGGAGGTATGCATGAACCAATTTAAAGTATTTCAAAGAGCAATACTCTGTTTACTCATGCTCACACTACCATTATGGGGCACAATTATCTATGTTCCATCACAATATCCAACCATTCAGCAGGGGTTAAATGCTGCACAGTATGGTGATACTGTATTAGTTGCGTCAGAAACTTATTCAGAAAACATCACCTGGCCGTCACAAGATGGCATATTTCTCATGTCAGAATCTGGACCAGCAGTGACCGCAATCAATGGTAGTGGTATAGGACGAGTCCTTAATTTCCCAAATTATTCCTTTACACAAAACAGCGTCATCACTGGATTTACCATTGAAAATGGCACGGCAGAAAAAGGTGCAGGCATTTACTTATACGGTTCACCATATATTGTAGGCAACATTATTCAACGAAATATCGCCCAGGGTACATCAACATGGGTATATGGTGGGGGAATTTTTTGTGACGGCACCGGAACACCACGCATTGAAGCCAACACATTTATTGGTAATGTCACACGTGGTGAATACTGGAATTACGGAGCAGGCATCTATATTGATGACGATGTTTCTCCTCTTATTATCGGCAATACATTTGAAAGCGACTCAGCTATTGGTGGTTACTGGAATTATGGCGCAGGGATTTTCTGCGATCGCACATCATATCCCGATATCCGACATAATATCATACACTCAAATGTTGCTACTGGTGGCGATAGAGGCTATGGAGTCGGTATACACGTATATAATGACTGCCCGGCATATATATTGTCAAATCTTATATATAACAATACAGCACAATCTGGTACCTGGAACTATGGCGCAGGCATTCATGTGAATAATGACGCAATAATTTACA
>JAUWLY010000246.1 GCA_030613445.1 Candidatus Stahliibacteriota bacterium
AGGCAACTCCGAGGTCATAACGTGACCGAAAATCGCCCTCGCCGATAGATTCAAAGACCTCGCGCCGGAATTGAGAAATCAACTCTTCAATACCTTGAATGCTGTCAGATTTCTTCTCATCTGCCATTTCGGTTCTGAGAACTTCGCCAAGGTCGATGTAATCCTGGGGTTGCTCAAGTGCCGCAAACATCTCCTGAGCCTTAGCGTTTTCTGGATCAAGCTCAAGAATTTTCTTGCACAAATCCCGGGCTTCACTTTTCGCTTCCCGCCGACTCAGCGATTCAGCCAAGTCAACCATCGCATCTATCTGTAAATCCATATCCTGCTTTACCTTACCGATCTCGACAAGATGCTGGCGCGACCTGAGATCAAAAGGCCTCAGGTCAGCTATTCTCTTGTTAAGATCAAAAGCCTGATCATATTTTTTGCCACCCCACGCCTCATTTGCCGCACTGCGGAAACAATCAATGGCTTCTTCTTCAGAACCAAGGTTGAGATAGAGTTCACCCAACTCGACAGTCTTGTCAATCTCGGATAATACGCCCGGTGTTTCTGTAACATCTTTTTCCTCCTCGACTGAGATCACATCATCTTTGAGCAACTCCGCTACTTCAGGTGATACGAAATCGTCAAGCGGTATATCCGTCTCTGCTGCTTCTTCGGTTCCCTGCCCAGAAACTTCTTCTTCTGCTACAACTTCAGGTTTCTCAACAACTTTTTCTGTTTCTTCCTCGATTTCTTTTTCAACTTCTGCTTGTTGTTCTTCGGTGGTCATTTTCTCTCTCAGCTTTTCCTGCTTATCTTCAAGCTCATGCGCTTCTCTTAGAAGTTCTTTACCCTCTTCTTTCTTACCGACCTTTTCATATATTGCAGAAATTGTCTCAAGTATTTTGGGGTTGTTGGGGACAAGTTCTTTTATAGTATTATAGGCTACCAGTACAGCATCCATATCATTATCTTTCATTTTTCGTTCTGCATATTCGAGGAAGTAATTCGCGGCTTCGCCGCGCTGGTCTAATTGCTTATGCAACTCGCCGAGCAATTCATAGATCGTTGTCCGGTCTGTTTCAAGTCGCAGTATTTTCTTACACAGCGCAATGGCATTTGGGAAATAAGTCTCTTCTTTGAATACCCGGGCACCTTGCTCATATGCACTGAGCGCCTCATTTTTGCGGTTGACTTTTATGAGAAGATCACCGAGTTTATTGAATAAGGAACCTTCCCTGGGAAATTCTTTTACTGCTTGTTCTAATTCGGTTATGGCTTTTTTGGTATCACCTTTAGCAACAAACTCAGCAACTTTCCTTTTAACTTCACCAAGCTCAGACATTACTCAAATTTCAGTCCTAAATTTGTAACTACTCTTTCTATAATGGTGTCGTCAATGCTTTTTTTCTTCTGTACAAAACCCTCCAAGAGTGCATTGTCACAGGTTATGTTCACAAGCCTCGGTCTGCCGTCTGAATAGCGACATACTAAATCAACCGCTCTGGGTGTAAAAACTTCATGAGTTATGCCAGCAATACCGAGCCGATGTTTTATGTAAGATCTAATCGTATCACTACCCATTGACCTCAACTTGACCTTAACGGCAATTCGCTGATACAGAGCACGATTGGACGTCAGGTGTGACTCCAGATCAAGTAGCCCACTGAGGATGAATGAAATCAATCTGGTATCAGCAATTTCGAGATTCAAAAGCCCTCTAATCTCTTCCAGTATCTCAGGACTCGTAATTTTATTTGCCTCATCGATAATAATGACCGTCTTCTCATTTCTATGATATATCTCATTGAGCCTTTGAGATATTCGATTTATCACCTCAGTTGTTGAAGTGCCAAAATCTCTAAGGCCAATAAGGTTTGCAATTTTGGTGAAAAGCCAACCTGGTGCGAATTCAGAGTGGGTTAGAACGATCAAACCGACCTGATAGCCACCCTGTGCATAGAGCTCACTAAGGATCTTACGCACTAGGGTTGTCTTGCCCGTCCCTATATCCCCCAACAGAACTGCCAAACCTCGCGTGCCGCGTGCTGCATGAATCAGGTATTCGCGTGCCAGGGCATGTTGAGGTGAATTGAAATAAAACTTTGGATCAGGATGATTAGTAAATGGTTCTGCTGTGAAACCGTAAAATTCCTGATATCCCACTTATCCTCCTATTTTAGAGAAAAGCGATATTCTCGCCTTTTCTTTCTTCAACATCAGGTTCTTTTTTGATTTTCTTCTCGGATGGTTTTTCTGAGCTGGTTGAACGTGTTTCTTCAATTATCGTTGGATAAGTCTCTTGGGTTGACTCCTGTATTATCTCCGTTGGTCCCATTTCGGTTGGCTGCACAAAAGGTTCGGGCAATGGTGCTGGCGTTGACATGGGCATTTCGTGAGCAGGCTTGAATCTCTCCGGTTCTCTTTTTGGTTCATCATATACTATATCCTTACCACCCATAAGTATATACATCTCCTTGACGTCTTTGTAGTGCGGGTCAATGCTAATAATCCTTTCGGTCTCTCTCAACGCATTGTCGAAATCCCCTAATCCCTCATAAGCAGACGCAAGGAGATAGCGTAATTCTATTTTCTTGGTCTCGGAAATCTCTTCATACAATAAAGCAGGAGCAATCACTTTCCTGGCTTCACTATAACGGCCTAACTTGACAAGCGAACCACCGTTTATCTCAAGCGATAACGGCCATGTCTCTTTTTGTCCCTTAATGTCAACAACATAACTTAAGGCAGTTGTATATAAACCAGTATCAAAAGCCATCTTTGCCAGGCTCAGCTTCTTGTCAATATCAGTTTCCTCCCACACTATAGCATTTCTAAAAGCATCAAATTCCTGGGCAAGCTCAAAATCCGGAACAGTTGGAGCTTCAGCTTGATTCAGTAAGAATTCTATATCCGCGATCTGCCCCTCCAATTGAGTTCCACCGTGTGTTTCTTCTCCGCTTGATTCAACTTTTTCAGAAGGTCCTTCTGCGGGAGTATCTGTAGCAGCAACAAAACCTTCAATTTCTTTGCCTAAATCCTCAAACATCTCCATTACTTGACCATCACCCGGTGTTTGTTCTGAAGTTTCCGGTTGATCAGTTTCTTTTTCTACGTTCGTTTCACTAACAGTTTGATCGATAATATCTTCGACGCTGGGCTTTGACTCTTCGTCTATTTCAGATCGAGGAAACGTCTCTCCACGTTCTTCTTCGCCACCTTCAGTTGGAACCTGTTCCTCGACTTCAGATTCTGGCACTACTTGTTCCACTATCTCCGCAGGTGTTTCTACGACAGCCGTTGATTCAGTTTCTTGACCAGCGGTTTCAGATTCTGCAGGGACACCACCACCTTTTAATTCATTGATTTTGTTTATCGCATCCGTATTGTTCGGATCGATCTCAACAATTCGGTTCAGTACACTTATTGCCTCTTCGGTTTCATTGGTGTTGATCAAATCACTTACTGCTTTTTCAAATTCGACTATTGCTTCATCCTTTGACCCAATCTCATAGAGCAGATTACCCAGTTCGATACGGCTCTTAGGATCGAGTTCTTCACCACCGTCAGCTTGTGGTAGTAATTTACTGACTTCCTCAAGTATCTCTTTATCACCTGCCTCTTCAGCAAGAGATTTGAGTTTTTTCAATTCATCCTGAGCATCTTGTAGTCGGTTGATCGCATAGAGAACTTTGATAAAAGAAAACCGCAAAGCCAAATTTTTTGGCTGCAGCTCGACCACTTTACGCAACCCAGAAATAAACTGAGCATCTTGCTTATTGTTGATTGCCCATGTGCACAAACCAAGTATCGTGTTAATCGCTCTATCAGGTAAACCATAAAATCTATAAAGATCAGCCAGACGTATAGCAATCTCCCCATTGGATTCATCGAGTCTCATAATTTTCTCAAGGCATAGTATCGCTTCAGCGTATTGATTCTTATTGCTGTAGTAATCACTGGCACTTTCATAGCGCTGAATAGCCTCAGCATTTCTGCCTAATTTTAGAACCAGATCTCCAGAGAGTTCCACGGCTCTCGCATTCTTTGGGTCTTTGCCCAAGACGCGGCGTAGTGCTATCTGGGCTTTCTCAAAACTCCCTTTTTCTATATATTCTCTGCTTTTGTTAAGAAAATCTACTTCCATTAAAAATTATAACCTAATTCATAACTTTGTCAAGAAGATATTTTCAATCTCCTTGTATAGACTTTCCTCTTGTTTTCCTAGCGAATCAAGCTCTGTTTTAATGGACTCGTTGAACTCCGTATCTGTTATCGAACCAAGGTTTATCAAAACATTGATCCGGGCAGCCATAAACCCACTGCGGAGCGAGTAAAGCGCCACGCCAACATCAGAAATAGCACTTTTCAAACCCTTCTGAGCGAGTATTTTAGCATATGGATAGACAAAAAGGATTCTCTTGCAGACCTCGAATGGTACTTGAGCTGCATGTTTGTAGGCATTTTGCACGGCCGCCTGTTTGTCCTTCTTATCCGCATCTGTCTCATCGGGTAATTTGAACGCTACTAAGACCTTGTCAAAAGCCGATTTGTCTTTGTCAATGAATTTATAGAATTCGTATGTAGTCAGTTTTAGAAATCCATGAGAATCCAGCAGTTCTTTATCTTTTGTCTTGTTCACAGTAATACCAGTAACCATTGAGAGTAACGCCGTGCCGAGAGCAGCTTCAAGCGCAGCAACACTGCCT
>JAUWLY010000008.1 GCA_030613445.1 Candidatus Stahliibacteriota bacterium
TCAACTATGCAAAATATCTTTCCTTTTACCACCCGGTTGAGGCAGATAAGGCAAAAGCAGTGTACGAACACGGTCTTTTACGCGTCAAAGTTCCGCTCATGGCATGATAATGGCGTTTATGAAATCCCTCGATAAACTTCTCTCACGGTATTCGAGATCTTCGACGGGACACTGGATTTTTCAGCTTGAAAATCCCGAAGTATTGAGGGGCAAATACAAGATTTGGGAAAAATTCGTGAAGGATGGTGGTATGAAAAAATAAGAAAGTGATTTGTTTGTTCTCATAGATTAGGGGTGGCAATAATCGCCACCCCTTTTTTTTGCGCAAATTATTATTGAATATCTAAATAAGGGTCATTGCAGAATAACCAGAAATGCGTTGTGCCAATCATTATCCTCTGCATGGAAGCTCCTTGTCCCAACGCACCACCAAGATCATCTGTGACAATTTCGCTGATCGGATAAATGCGCGTCTCACTCGGTGAAACCGTGACGATTTCCGATGTTCCGCCTTCAATGGCAAAATCACTGGCGCATGAAGCATAGCCCTCCACGATCTCACCGCCGGTAAGAATACATTTTTCGGTCACTTCCAGGACGAGCGCATTCACTTCAATCGACCATGTCCCTGATATGCTCGACAGACGGTTCCCCCAATCCATCTGGTTGGCGGTAATTTTGAATGTATGATCAGGATAAAAATAGATCAACTCACCATAGCCCGCTGCAACGATCGGGCTTACATGCCAGATACCGATCAATTGGTCATCATCTATATCAACTGCCTGTGTTTTCTTATGTGCTGACTCGAACAGCTTGATCCATTCAATATTCATTGAATCAATCAATGTTATGTTATCGGTGACATCGTTATCAAGCGGCTCATACCAGTCGAATTTGCTGAACCATTCTTGTAATTCTTTTGATTTGAAGGCATACATATGTTGCGCAAAGATCATATTTCTCAATAACTTGAGTTCATGGGCGTTCAGTATCGCCAGATTATCATTCGAAAATACTCGTTCCAGTTCTTCAATCGCGCCATTATAAATCGCTTTGATCGCTCTATTATTATTGAGCTGTTCATAGGATTGTTCTTGAAATTCCTCGATCTCCTCCTCGGTGAAAGAAAATAAGAAAAGAGGTAGTAGTAATAGAATAATTCTCATATATTTCCCGTTCATGCACTGACATTGTATCCTTCAGTTGCTGATTGTCAATAACGACCTGCCTATTACCCTTTCATGCTTCTTCCTTGACTTCATCTCCTTAAAGAATATAATCTACTGCGCTGGGTACTCTATGTACCATGCACTTCCTGTCCCGCAGGATGAATTTATTATCCTATCGGGATGCCCTTAGCCCTATGCCCATAGCTCTTAGCGCAGAAAGGAGTTTGAACAATGGACAAGAAAGATATTTTGGATATAAAGGAAATTAACAAGGACCTGGTTTTTGCGCAGTTGAGGAATCTTGTTGATCCTTTATTCTTAAGTAAGGAAACATTACAGCATATTGAACAGTATTTCCCCTTTGATAAAATACAGAAAAAGACAAACCAGGGCACTATCAGCAGAAATGATATTTCTGATTTTGTGATAGCCTTTGCACGAGCCCTGCGTGAGGATGTAAAAGCAGCAGGCAGGGCAGTTATTGAAACTAACGATATCGATGCTGCGTTTATCAAGGTGAAAGCTCGTTCTCCTTTCTAATAAGAGAAAATAGTCGCGTGGGAGATAAATCGAGACCGATAATAAAATCATTTGCGAAGCAGTGAAGAAGGGAGGTCTTGTGAAATTGGTTAAGACTTGTTCAACTGTTGCCTTTTTGTCCTTTTGTTTTTTTATTATCGCATTTACCTTTCTTTATGCTGACAATCCTTTGACCTATGAAAACAATTGGTTAGTAATTATCGGCGATTATAGGACATACAGTCAGGCTGAAGATGTCAATGTTACTGAAGAGTATAATGCTACGATATTACTCTCCACATATTTTGAAAATCTTAGTCCTGGGTGGTACATGCTGGTAAGAGGGGCACATAGTACGAAAGCAAAGGCGCTGGCAATATCTCAAGAATTATTAGATACCAAGGGCATTGATAGCTATGTTAAATATACCGGAGGCTTATTTTATTTCGATGAATCCGGGTACAGAATAGCGGAACTTGATGATGAGGATTATTTTGCTTTGGCAGAAAATACGTTTCACCATATTGGCGAGAAGTCACCGGATGAGCGTAGATGGGTGTTTTTTGAAGACCATGAGGAAGACCCGGAAGAGTTTCCAGTTATACGAACGGTACACGATGCAGAGTGCATAGAGAACCTTTTTGTATTTGCTGATGAGAAGGATATCGCGTGGTCACCAAAGTCTGATAAATTCGTCTTTATTGACTATGACGCCTTTTATCATGGCGGTGATCATCAGTTAATAATCGTGGATGTTTTTACATGTGAATATATTTCACTACTCGCACACGACCTGATTGAAGGCAGAGATTTCGATGACCGCAGCATGTTAACAGTTTACAACCTAGAGTGGTTGGCATCAGGTGATGGTGTTATTTTCAGCATGGATGTTGATTTCCTGGGCACGGCTGGTGATGATATGATTGACAAACACCGCATTGAAAAATTGGGTGAGGATTTTGGTACGAGGTCCCCGGTTTTTGCCGGCAACTATATCGTCTACCTGAACCCGTAATGCTCAATATGAAATCTTTCTTGCGCATTACGTTCTACGTACTACTTCCTACGTTATTGCTCGCGACAACCTGGGCACCCGTGGAAAAAGAATGCCCTATCTGTGGAACAAAAAGCAGATATTTCAATATCGCGAGCTATGGTTCTTATGTTTTTGATTATCCATCAAAGTATGAATATATTTTTTGGCCATACACTGACGGTAAAGTTGTTTACTCCTGTAGAAAATGCTGGTTTTCCTGTTTTATGTGGGATTTCAAGGATATTCCTGAGAGCAAACACAAGGACATCCGTAAGTTTCTCGATAGTCTTGACCTTCATGAGACGAACGGTGATTATTATGTCGTTCCAATGTCTTACAGGCTTCTGATCGCTGAGAACATATATCGATTCCTCGATAAGGACGAGGAATTCTGGTGCCACTTTTACCGGGTCATGGGTCATCACCTGGCATATGAGCAAAAAGCCGTCAAGGCAGCTAAGGCACGTACCAAAGCGATCAATATCGCTGAAACAATGCTGCAAGCCAAAGAAAATGCCGGTATTAAAAAAGAACTTTACTTGATTACCGGTGCTATGAAATACTTTCTTGGCGACAAGCAGGGTGCCTTGTACGATTTCAAAAAAGCCCAGAAGCTTACTTATGAGAATAATGATTTAGACAAAGAAAGTCTAGAAAATTCCAATCGCTACTTATCTAATTTGCTTGATGATTATTTAGAAAAACTCAATGAATAGGGGGCAGGCGTTTAATTGTTTAATTTTACATGAAACTTAGATCCAGCCCAGCTCACTGAATTCGGGGAACCCTTTTTGCCAAATCCTTTTCTTTTAGAAAACATGACCGAAATTGAAGAACAGACGCATGCCTTCTTTGCTGAACCCGGTATCAAATCCCACGACAAAATTTGACAGATAGTATCTAAGACCGCCACCATAGTTGATATGCCAGTCTTCCAAACTGATCTCTTCCAGGCTTGGGTATACCCTGCCGGCATCAATGAATAGTACTCCACCGAATCCTTTGTAAACAATAATCCGGTATTCCAGCGAGGCAAGGGTGAATGCCCGGTCAATAAAGCGGTCTGCTTTGAACCCCCGTGCTGTTGAACCACCGCCGATAATACTCTGTTCATAATATGGCGCTGTTCCTTCGATATGCTGAAGCCACAGGCGGGTTGCCAGCACGTGCGATGGCGAGAAGAGCTGCTGATACTTATTTGCTTCCAGGCGGTAACGCTGGAACGTATAGTCGCTGAAAAATGATTCCGAGGCAAGGTCAGCGCTTAAAGAAAGATTCCAACCCCGGTGCGGATGATTCTGGTTGTCGCGTGTGTCCCAGCGGATTCTTCCTATAAAATACGGTATTGTATGTGCCCCGGTTCCAGGTACGTCCGGTGTGAGAACGATATTGCTGTCATAGTCGTACACGCTCGTATTATTATAGACGAAGCCTCCCTCGGTGATGATTGACCTGGTAAGACCGCGTCCGAGGGTCAGTTCGAATTTGACAAAGCATTTAGGGAACTGCCATTCATTATCATTGCTATTATTGCCAAACCCGAAAAAACTACTCTTCAGGATTTTATCATACTCCAATCTCAAATCCAGTGCCAAGGGAAATGCGGTGCCCTGCCGGATTTCGGAATGAGGGATTGAAAAAGAAAGGATATACCACTGTTGTCCTTTGGTGCTGCCAAAAAGGACGAGGTCAAATGACTCATCGCTTTTCAGTAAATTCTTGATTATAACTTTACCACCAAACCCAAAGCCGATATCAGAGTCGTACACTAAGAACGGAAAAGCGCTGAACGAGAGATTCCTCTCTGGCTCATGGTCTTCCAATAAAATTGGTTCTTGCATTGTCCAGCCCTGCTGCACCGAGCTAAACAAAAGGATTATAAATAGCATCATGAAAAATCTATATGCCATAATGCCTCTTCATTCCATAATTATGCATGAAATATTCAGTTCCCCATTCTGTTCTGCTTTTACAATCTACTATTGTAATAAATATAACACCAAATCTCCCAAAGTCAACCTTTTGCTGCCAGGGTAGATGTTCAATAGCGCTTGACTTAGCGCAATATTCAATCATAATAAGTTGTATTTATAAATAGAGGAGGTTGGTGTGAAGATCGAAAATCTCAAGATGCCACCTTTTAATACTTCTTTAATGGGTGTCTTAAAAGGCGTGTTTGATTACTATGATATCAAAATAAGCAATGGTACGGCTTATGCAGGTTCAGGCCATGCATTTTTGATAAATATTCATGAAGTTGTGTGTCCGAGCGGACCTTATTGTTGGAAATACGACACGTTCTATAAACTTTTGCAGAACCTGGGTCTGGAGACAATTGACCTTGGTTTCTTCGACAAAGGTAGCACTGCTGATGAACGGAAAAAAGTCGAACAGGCTTTGCGCGAGCACCTGGATGGAGGTATGCCTGGCTTAGCTCAAAATATGGAAAACCAGACTATAATTGGTTATGATGATAAGGGGTTACTCCTTGTGCAGCCCTGGTGCGTCGAGTGCGACGTCACACCGCCCACGCTTACCTTTGGCACCTGGGCTGAGTTTGGCAAGGAAATCCATGCGACATTTTTAGCATTCAAGAAAGTGCCGAAAAAGGATGATGCTGTTATCATTAAGGAAAGCTTGCATTATGCTGTGGATCTTTTCAAAAATCCGAATCAGTATAGTCTTGAAAAATACCGTATTGGTTCTGGAGCTTATGACAACTGGATAAAGGCACTTGAACAGGGAAAGGCTCATGCCCATGGCAATTGGTGGAATGCCACAGTGTGGTCAGAATGCCGGAAAATGGCTGGTGAATACTTCGCCGAAATAGCTGATAAGTATAAAGATGAGCACTCAAATCTGGCTAAGGAATTGAGTGCCCAGTACATGGATATCGCTGAGCTATTCAAACAGATAAGTGATAAGGAAATGGCTGCGGAGAAAAAAATCCCATTGCTCAAGCAAGTAAAAGCAAAAGATGAGGAAGCAGTCAGAAAAATCGGAATACTCCTCAAACTTCTAGATTAAATGCTAGAAGAATAGAGTGTCAGGTGTTCACCTGTTCACCAGCATCTATTGTTGATTGACATCCGTCAATGTGGTATTATAATAGTATTAAGGAGGAAACATGCGATATATAAAGTTTTATGTGATTGTAATATTCTTACCAGCTATATTATTTGCTCAGGTTAATTTTGCACGATTTGTAATCGATAGTACAACCATAGTCTGGCCATATGATGTATTTGCAATCGATCTTGACCAGGATAATGATATCGATGTGCTCGCAGCTTGTGCGAATTCAGATGAAATCTCGTGGTGGGAGAACGATGGCAGCCAGAATTTCACAAAACACACGATATCAGATAGTTTTGATTTTGCCAATTCAGTATACGCTGCTGACATTGAGCCGGATGGAGATATCGATGTATTTTGTACAGCTCAAGCCGCGGATGATGTTGCTTGGTTTGAGAACGACGGTGATGAGAATTTCACAACGCATATCATCGCGGACAATTTTAATAATGCTCAATCAGTTTTTGCTATTGATATCAATGGAGATAATGATGTGGACGTAATGGCTGCTTCATTTGAAGACGATAATATTACCTGGTGGGAAAACGACGGTAATGAGAATTTTACCCCGCATATACTTGAAACCGGCTATGATGGCGCTGTTTCTGTATATGCCCTTGATCTGGATGATGACACTGACATCGATATTCTCGGTTCGGCATATAATGCAAATGATCTATCCTGGTGGGAGAATGACGGGAGTGAAAACTTTATCAAACACACGATCGGTGGCGTTATCACTCCGCTCTCTGTTTATGCAATTGATATGGAACCAGATGGCGACAATGATGTTATTATCGCCGTGTATCTTTTTGGAGATATTCGCTGGTATGAAAATGACGGTAGTGAGAACTTCACACCTCACACTATCGACAGCACATTCGGTGGTGTTTGGGGTATTCATGCCACAGATCTTGATAATGACAATGACGTAGATGTGATCGGCGGGGCTGCTATTGATGATGATCTATCCTGGTGGGAGAATGACGGTAGCGAAAATTTCACCGAACATATCCTCGATGATAATCTGGACGGTGCGATCACGGTTTTTGCATATGATATTGATGGTGATACAGATATCGATATCATATCCGGTGCGCGTGAAGCCAATGAAATATCCTGGTGGGAAAACGATCTGGTGGGAATTGAAGAACACAATTATGAACCCTTGAACATATCAGGCGCAACGATCATTCAGGGTGCCCTGCTCCTGCCCAAACATAAAGTATGCAAAGTCTTCGACATTACCGGTCGGGAAGTTGATGTGAATCATATGAGCCCGGGTGTGTTTTTTATAGAAATTGACGGTGTAGTTGTTCAAAAAGTAGTGAAAATCCGTTAGAGAATAGAGTGCCAGGTGTTCACCTGTTCACCATCGCACTCATTCTCTGACGCGATTAGATCTGTCTTTCTACGATCTTAGCGGCATTTCAATACGCAGTAAATCATTTCCAAATACGGCTATTGCTTTCTTCGCTATAACCGGGAAACAGAAGGACATGTACTTGGCATAATGAATATCACCAGAAACCGCAAACAGGATCAAACACCTTGAATTAACTCTGAGCTTTATATTATCTTGTGAAACATTGGGCAGCAGGATCTCAACTGTCATATGATTCATCTGGTTATCGAGGAACGTGTACACTTCAGGCTCTAATTTTTTGCGGATTGTTGTCTTCATAAGAATGTTATCTCCTTTAAAGCGGTCAAAATTACAAAAATCCGCTCATTATTACTTGCTTTATCTATTGGATTGAAAAAGAAACCCTGGCGCTGTACTGAATACCCGTTGGTGACTCCATAGAGAATTTCACCATCGATAAATTCAACTTTAACTCTCTTACCATAGACCCTGATGCTTTTGAAATCGTCGAAAGATTTCTTTAACGATGAATGACCATTTCCATTCAAGTCCTTAACAAAGAAGATCGCCTTGAGCGCGCGCGTGCGCACGATGAACGGCTTTTCTCCTTGTTTGGTTTTGACGATAAGATGGAACACTTCCTTATTTGGATTAAAATCGGTCGTATAACCCCGGGCAACTGCTCCATCAATAAAACGTACGACAACTTTGTTTAACATGATCCATTCCTTTCTTTCTTAATATACAACAGAGACTTGATTTTATTCGAAGTAATGGATTGACAAATTCGTGTTCGTATCCGCTTCATACCTATATACTATGCAAATCGCGTGCCAGTAATATCTATTGAAATTTCAGGGTTTTATAATAATTTCATGCACAAATAGACATATTTATGCACAAAAATTGTGCAGAATGGTGCTGCAATATTTATGCTTCAGATTTATCACACATGTGTTCTTCAGCACAGCATATATTCGGTTTGGCGTAGTCGCCTGATCCTTCAATTACATTCCTCTCGATATACTCAGGGCAGGCAGGACAGGTTCATCGGGCATTGTCCGATAAATCAGACAACTACAGCGCAACTAGACAAACATGTCTTCAGCGTGTTGTAAATCTCGAGCATGGCGAGAGGCCCCGTAAAACGATGTTGTTACGGGGTGCTAGCGTGCTTTTACTGTCTTTTACTCTGCTTATGCCGGTACATTGACCGGTCAGCCATCGATAGTAATCTATATACGGTCTGTGGTTTTTCCGGGTTGTGGTGAGCCCAGCCAACGCTTAGGTTCAGGACAAAAGGCAGTTTTGTTCTTTTATTGAATGACTCAAGATTTGTCTGCAACCGGATATAAAGGTCTTTGGCGCGGGTTGCCCCGGTTTCTGATGTCAATACGACGAATTCATCACCGCCGATCCGGGCGATTATATCGTATTTTCGAAACGTTGCTTTAAGTATGTTCGTCATTTCGATCAAAGCCCGGTCACCGATCGAATGACCGAATTCATCGTTGATCGCTTTTAAATTATCGAGATCGATAAAAAGCAGGATCACCGCTTTTTTCTTACGACTGGCGATTTTTAGCTGATGCTCGGCCAGGGTCATGAAACCACGCCGGTTATATAGACCAGTGAGGTCATCAATAAGAGAAAGGGCACGCAACTGATCTTCTTTTTGCTTACGCTTGGTGATATCTTCGAGCACACCATCTATCCATTTTACTTGTCCTTTATCATCAAACTGAGCTCGCGCATAGACTGATACCCATATTGATTTTCCGTCTTTTTTCTGCATCAGAATTTCACGGTTCCTGACGAATTTTTTCCGCTTTAATTCTTTTATAAACTTTTTTCGTTCTTTACGATCATGATACAGGTCCAGGACTTTGGTTTCCAGTAATTCCTTCAAAGACTTACAGCCGAACATCTTGACTATAGCGGGATTTACCTGGACAAAATGACCTTCTGGATCCCCGGTCGTGCGATAGACACCTACATTTACATTCTCAACGATCGTCATGAATCTTGTATCAATTTCACGCAAGGCCATTTCTGCGGTCTTATATTCGGTAATATTCTGGGTAAGGATGACGATCTGCTCAACTTTATTATGTTTATCCTGGATCGCATAATAATACTGGGATATCCACATTGTGGCGCCGGATTTCTGATTTTTCACCTTGAGTTCAGGCAGGAATAATTCGCCACCGTGTTGAAAGACACGCTTGAATTTTGATATCTTGCCTTTAAGATACGGATATCTCTTGCTCAATGGTAGGTGCCTGGTTTTTCTATCGTTTATCTTAACCTGCTGGGTTGTAAGCCCCCATATTTTTTTCCACGCTTTATTGACAAAAAGCAGGTCACCTGCGCTATTTCGAATCGAAATGCCGACCGGTGAGTGTTCGAATAAAGCACGGTTCAAAACCTTACTGTGCCGCAGTTTCTCTTTGAGTTGATCGTTCATGGTTTCAAGCTTGTCCATACGGCGGTCTAACCTATTAGATATTTCCTTGTGTCTCAATTTTGTACGGGATGATCGTTTCCTGATTATATTTTTCATTCTACACTTTGTTTTTTGGATAATACACGTTTTCTAACAAAAGTCAATACTTTTCGCATCATCGGGATAAGCAAAGTGCCAGGTGTTCACCTGTTCACCGTCGCAGTCACGCTCAGCATCTGGCTATTAGCCTTTGTTTCGGTCAAGCCAATGCCAAATGATATATGAAATTTTGGTTGTGCAGGTACTTGATATAATTCAGTCTTTTCCTGGGCAAAAAGTAGAACAATTAATGTAAAGAAACATATAATGATCCCTTTATGCCACTTTACCATCACCGCATTATATCCCTGGAATGATAATGAAACCTTCCTGGTCAAAATAATATACTAATTCTTCCCATTGTTTATCACTCAGTCCTTGTGGATATCTGCAGTATAATCTCAGCTTTTCCATATCATTTTCTTTGACAGGAAGTTCGAAATCTACTTGCGGATTACCTCCGGTAATACTCAAAGCTGTTACCACCATAGTCACAATAGAAATGTATCCCCAGCACGATTGATCAACACTGAAGGCAACTACTGCCACACATCCTTCAATAGCAAGCGATGGCAGTACAGCGCACGTTTTAAGTGATCGACGGTTAGTATACTCCAGAATAAAAATCTTTTTGATATCAACGATGCGGGTTATATAGAGTTTATTAGGCATATAGTAATAGAGTAATGTGTCAGAAATTGCCAAAAGTTCACCTTTCAGTTCTTCGGTATTCTGCAACGTAATTATTGCTGTTTCTCCATACGGTTTAGTTACTTTGACGGTTCCAATGGCACATGAACAGACCAATACTAAAATCACTAAAAGCTGCAAGCAGGTTTTCATTGAATCCTCCAGGATTCACGAGAGATCTTTGAGTCAAAAAATTGCTTTTCAAAATGCTCTTTCTTTTTCAACCAGAGCTGTGCTGTTTCAACAAGAGTCTGGTCATCTAATTTGAATTGGATTTTGTTAGTCTCAGGGGAGGAAACCAACCAATTGTGTCGAATCCACTCAATATAAAACCCCCGAGATTTCAGGAAATATGAGCGCTGTCTTTGTTCCTGCATATCATTAATTTCAAACGTCAAAAGATAAGTTTCAGCAGGATAGGTTATTAAATATTCTTCATCCTTGTCCTTGACTAAAGATGGTGGTATTGCAGTTCTATATCCAGAAATATCTTGTATCTGGGAACAATCGATTTCGTGAACCTTGAAATCAAAGGAAGAATCGAAGCTGACACCGATCCAATCAATCATCCAGTTATCTGGTAAAAAAACAAATCTTAACAAAGCTGTTTTTCCTTTTGGAACTGATAGTTCTGTAGCTACCTGGCGCCATGCAATGGGTCCAGCATCACCGATACGTATCTTTGTTTTAAATTCCTCACCATTCCATACCTGAATTTTCATGCCAAAGTGTTTTTTATACCATCTATGGAGGCTCCAGGCATACATTAGATCATTTGTTTTATTGCTCAGCCAGTTTAATGCTTGAATGCCATTTGCTTGTAACATAACATCATAAAGTAGAACAGTATTGAATAATGTATTGCGCAGACGCAAGGCAATATACATTTTCTCGGCTCCATCAGGGATGTCTACAGCAACTTCGACCCAGTCCTTAATGACTTTTTTGGCAAGCTTCTGTGCTATCTGGGGATCAGTTTTGTAGCATAGAGAATCCCTGCTCGCAATGAGCTCGGTGATGTTACGACCTGCCTTGTCAATCCCTGATACCAAGGGCTGTTCTTTACCGAATAGTATTATTGCATGTTTATCCGTAGGAAACGCTTCGTATTTTTCAGGATGTTCAACACAGAGCAACTGCATCCTATTGATATAATGTGTTTCGAGCGCTTCGTTCTTCACTTTCAGGATGTACTTATTATTGATTATTTCGCCGTAATCAATACGGTCCAGGTCATCACTTTCAAATCGTGACGCAATACTATAGGAGAAACATTCTGCCTGCAATGTATAATTATCACCATCGTATGAATAGATTGTAGGGCAGGATCCGAAAATTGCCTTTGCGATGTCGTCATTAGTAACCGCAGCCGTGAATAAAACAGGACCAAGAACATGTCCAAATATTGTCCCTGGATGAGCTCTACTTTCATAATACTCCAGGCATGCGATACTGTCGATTAAAATATGATTTACCGGGTGAGAAGACAAACGTGTCAGGTTATATCGTAGGCCTTGTCCTGTTATCAAATTGCCTTTGACTACAAAACCATCGGCAAACACAATGAGCGAACCATCATAAAGGTGTGCTTTGGTCGGTGCAAAACTCCTAACAGAGGCTTCAGGGTGATCAATTTCTTTTACAAATATTGATGTCGTAACGCAGGACGATAAAATGATACATACCAGAGTAATCATTATAAAGAAATCAGTAAGACAATTGAGAGTGTTCCAGGGTTGTTTTTCTCTCGTTAATAATGCAATTTTAGTTCGTTTTATTATTGTAGCTTTTTCTGCCATTTTCCACCTCCGTCAAATAAGAATAGTTTAACAAATCTGATTGTCAAGGATTTCAATTCCGTTGGACAAACACTGCCAGTACGAAGCCCATAAATACTTTTACAGCCGCATTTACGGTTTAGGGATCAGCCTCCTTCGATACCCACAGGACAGGCTCGAAATTCGAAACTATAGATCAGCTGTTTTGCTTTATTAGATCTTGCCATTCTTCTTGTGTTATACCATATATAATAAGATCTTTGTATTTGCCATATTTAATGACATGCTCTTTGAATTCACCCTCCTTTGTCATGCCAATTTTTTCCATTATACGACCGGATGAAGGATTGCGTTTCAGATGTGATGCGTGGATTTTATGTAGTCCCCTTTCTGTAAAACCATATTCGAGTATGCGCTTTGCAGCTTCTGTGGCATATCCTTTATTCCAATAATTTCTGGCAATCCAGTATCCCAGTTCCGCCCTATTGAATCTCTTGTTTATCACTAAACCAATAGCACCTATCAGTTGATTAGTTTCCTTTAGAATTACTGCGAAATTTGCCAGTTCACCTTTTTTGAATTTCTCTTCATGCGTGCCAATCCATTGTTCAGCTATGCCGTCTTTATACGGATGGGGGATATTGAGTGTGGTATCCGCAATTGCCTTGTCACCTGCCAAGAGCTGTACTCTTGGTGCATCCGACATTTCAAAGGATCTCAAGATAAGTCTTTTCGTTTCCAATGATGGTTGCTTCACTTCATATAATTATATTACTATTACAGAGTTGTGCAAGAGGGTCTGCACTTTGTCGTATTCGACAATAGATTCAGGGACAGTTCTTGACATAGGAAACGCGGTAGACTATCTCGCTTTCGTGCGAAAGCGCGATAGGTAACTGTACTTCATCTTGACTTCAGCTGCAAACTCACGATAATACTAAGATGAGTATCTTAGAAATTGTATTATTTATTGTTGCACTTATCGTCATGATAGTGGGATTGGCCGGCGTGGTTCTTCCAATCCTGCCTGGTGTTCCGCTTATCTTTGCCGCAGCAGCTCTTTACGGAATTCTAACTGGATTTGAAGGAATTAGTTTTAACCTGCTGCTGATTTTTGCTGGTCTTACTGTAATCAGTCTTGTATTTGATTATTTTGCTAATTATTTTTCAGTTAAGAAAATGGGTGGAGGAACAGCCGGAGCCATTGGCGCTGTGATCGGTTTGCTTATAGGGATTTTTGTCCATTGGCTGGCAATTATCCTATTTCCTTTTTTGTTTGCGGTTGCTTTTGAACTGATCGCAGGAAGAAAGGGAGGCAAAGCTCTAAAAGCCGGCACCGGCGCTTTCATAGGTCTATTATTCGGTGGGCTATTTAGGTTTATCATCGGCTGTGTGATGATCGGTATTTTTGTCTGGCATGTCTTGTTCTTGACTTCATAGGAATAGGACGCGGGGTCAGACCAATAACTACAGATAACAACAGATGATAGATACTAGACCAGAAAGATTCTAGATGTTAGATACTAGATGCTATAAAGAGAAATGAGAAATGGCATCACCTTTTCTAAGAAATGGAGAAACGGACGACTAGGATCACGTATGAAATATTATAACAATATCACCGAGATGATCGGGAACACACCTTTGCTCAGACTAGCACGAATAGCGAAAGACCAGGAACTCTATGCTAAATGTGAGTTTATGAACCCCTTGAGCATAAAAGACCGCCCTGTTCTTCAGATCATTAAAGATGCAGAACAATCTGGTAAACTTAAGCCTGGCAATACATTAATTGAAGCGACAAGCGGTAATACAGGAATGGCTGTAGCGTATATCGCAGCAATTAGAGGATACAAAGCTATTTTGGTAATGTCAGAGATCCAAAGTTTGGAGCGAAGAAGGGTATTAAAAGCCCTTGGTGCTGAATTAATTCTTACGCCTGCTTCAGAGGGAACCAAAGGGGCGCGCCGAAAACTGAAACAGATGTTAACAGAACACCCTGAGTACTTCTATGTTGGACAACACACCAATCCATCCAATCCAAAAGCCCATTATCATACTACAGGTCCAGAGATATGGGAAGATACAGAAGGAGAGATTGATATCCTTGTAGCTGGGCTAGGAACGGGTGGCACAATTTGTGGAGCTGGTCATTATCTTAAAGAAATGAAATCAACTGTGCAATTGATAGCTGTTGAGCCGAAAGAGTCTCCCTTTATCTCGAAAGGTATCTTCTGTCCGCACCGCATGATGGGTACAGCGCCAGGTTTTGTTCCCGAAACACTTGACCGTGAAGTAATTGATGAAATTTATTTGGTAAGTGAAACTGAAGCATTCAAGAGATGTAGAGAACTCGCTCGCATCGAAGGTCTACTAGTTGGTATTTCATCAGGAGCAGTGGTCCACGCATCGTTGGAGATTGGCAAACGCCCACAGAATAAAGGGAAAGTGATTGTTTGTATCTTTGCTGATACAGGACAAAGATACCTAAGCGTGGAGGGATTGTTTATGTAATCGGTCTCCGTAGTGAATATAATTACCGAGGCTATTTTTCTCCTTAATGAAAAAAAGTGGGATGATATTTTAAAGAAATATCGAAAAAATGGTATCTTTCTAATATCGAGTGATGAATTTCTCAAAAAAAGGACTTGCAGTAACGAAAACGATGAAATTGACAACGGATACTCAATTTATGCTCTTTGCATAATACTTGACAGATGGATTTCTCGCAACTATAATGCAAACATAGGTGAACTGTTATGATCTTATTGGTTGAAGAAGATAAAACTGTGGGAAAGAAGCTCTGCGATGTGCTCAATCAGGAACGTATTATTACGGTTGGTTCCGCACAACAAGTCCTTGAAGCATTAGTTCACCATAAGAGCAGCCTGAAGGTCATTGTAGCTAATGCCCGCGCCGTTCGTGCGATTACATCGAATGACCTTATTATGAGGTTGTGCAAAAAAATAAGGATTGAAATACCGCCCATTGTCGGTTTTTATAGAAAAGGTCAAGAGCAACTCGTGAAGAAGATAATTGAAAATAGGCATGAACTGAAATTCGTAAAGTATGATGATAAAGACGCGAGTTTCCCTTCTAAATATGTCAGAGCGATAATGGATCAATACCCGGATTTGCGGGTTGATTTGAACAAAACTATAACAGGATGGCCAGTGAGTGAAGAAAAACAGGATATTGAGGATGTACGAAGCTGGCTAAGCAAAGAGGGTTTTGTTAAGAAACCTTCAACTAATGCTAAGGATAAGAAAGAGAAGAAGGATCCTAAACCCATAGACGATAAAAATGTAGATTACAAGAAATTGTACTTTGAAGTAAAAGGAAAGTATGACGAACTCCTTAAGTATATTCATGAATTAACTGATACAGAATAAACATCAATAACGGGGATAACTATGAAGATAGAGAATTCGGCGATGTTATCATTTTTGAAAAGCGAAGAATCAGCGCATAATCAGTAGTTTTTGTGTTTGTACTTCAGTGCCTGATGTCAACCGGACAAAGTAAACGCCATTCGGCAGTTTATTTCGGTCAATTGTTCCGATATCCCAAGTAAAGTGCACTTCACCAGCGCCATTATATTTCTTGAAAGGCGACGTGATCAACGTCCCATCTATCGAGTATACATCAGCTCGTACTAATGCATCTCTTGTCAGTTGGTATTTAAATGCAGCCCGCTGTTTAACCGGATTAGGTGTGATGGTGAATGCACCAAGGGTTATCATTTGTGCATTATTCTCAATAATACCGGGTGGGGTTATATTCTCACGCAGGAATACTGAACCGTAGTAATCGCATGTTATCATATCGAGGTCACTATCACCATCCCAGTCAGTGAAATTAAGGCGCGGCGGATTGCCGTTAAGATAGGTGCTGGAATCCGGTAGTACCAGATAGATATAACTGTTATATATAGGATTTGAATTGGTACCGACATTCGTATAGAAACGGACATCACTATACCAGCCACCCAGGATCATATCCTTGAGACCGTCGCCGTCGAGGTCCTCGATCACTGGTACGGTCCGGTAGTATGTAAGCGGACTACCATTAAAAAGAACTGGTGTGGAGTCGCCAAAAACCGGTGCTGCATTGGTGCCTTCATTAAGATAGACATAAACATTGCACGGCTGACCTATGCCTTCTTGACCGACAAGCAAGTCTTTTCTTCCATCTTCGTCCCAATCGTGAACAGTTGGCCAGGAATTATTATCAGCAATGATGTATGCGCCATCAGCAACGAGATAACCATCGTCAGTTAGATTACCGGTAGACGTCCCACGGAAAAAAGTCAAATAGCCATTTCGTTCACCGACAATAAGATCGAGATAGCTGTCTTCATTCCAATCGCAAACTGCGACTGTTGCTCCCTGGCATCAGCCATAGCTGACAGATATATTGACGCCATCAGCCTGGAGATAGACAAAAGTATTGAATGTTGGATAATAGTGCGTACCCGTATTTGTGTAAAATCGAATTCTACCGCCGTCGTATTGACCAAGCAGCAAATCTTGTTTGTTATCGCCGTCCCAGTCGATCATGAAAGGTGAAGCGTTACCACCATAACCAACATTAATATTGCTGCCATTAGCCTGGATATATACCGGGTCAGCGAAAACTGGTGTCTCGGCATATGATATTGATACAAGAAGAAGTATTACAATGGAAAGATATTTATGCATAATTACCTCCTTTCTTATATATATTAAGCAAATAGTAGGGGGATGTCAAGGGGAAAGGGATGATTGTACACATAAAACAAATAGCAAATCAACAAATACAAGTCAAACTTGACTTTGGCAAAGAATTCGTGATAATCTATCAATGAATTTCAAATACGATATGCTAATTAATGCAAAACAGAAAGAAAGTTTTTTTTAAAGAAAGCAAAAGAAAATGTGAAAAAAGCTTATACCATAGCCAAGTTATTCAATAACCAACATGATATCAAGGTTTCAAAAGGTATTTTTAAAACCTTGGGCATAAGGGCGGGTTAATTAAAATATGTTAAGGGTTAATACTTAACCCCACAACCACCTCAAGTTCCTCCAGTATTATTTTTCATATCAGCCCAGACATACCAGTTGGGTTTTTGATATACCCAGTATCCAGGTGTAAGGTTTTCGTATCCAGCATAAGCGTATTGCTCTGAAAAACCCCAGTCATAAATATTACCATAGATACTAACATCTTCTGGAACCTCTAATAAGTGGACTAACGTGGTGTATTTTCCGTGAACGCTCGCTTCTGGATCAAGCTGGTCCTCAACAGCTAATCTTTCCCAAATAAACCAGTTTGGATAAACATAGACCCAGAAGCCAGGTTTGAGATTCGTGCTATCTGCATAGGCATCACAAAGTGAATAACCCCAGTTACATAATGCATCATAGATGGCTTTGTCTTCAGGAACTTCAATCACGTGGAGCAGATTTACGTATTTCTCTTTTATGCTTGCTTCATCCATAAGGTCTTTGTACCCGTCAAATATATCTCTATTGTATTCTACATACAAACCAGCCCAACTAAAACAGAAAATTGCTAAGACACAAGCTGTTACAGTACGTTGCATAACACCTCCTACTATTAGATAATACAGAGTAACCCGCTCGATATTCCAGCTTCTATATACAAAGGCAGGACCGAGTAGCTTAATTATTACAAAGCGTAGGAGTAGAGGAAAGCGGTCGCAGAATCCTTCAACAGTATCTCTGCCTTGACTTGCTACTGGAGTTATTGTACTATACAAGAAAATAATAGAGAAAGGAGAAAATATGAAAAGCAGAAGTAGATTTATTAGTGTGGTTTTGTGTTTTCTATTCAGTATTGCGTTATCAAACGCAGCCCAGCAGCAGATAGATGAATTCTCACCATTTCAGTTTTCTGTATTGGGAGATAACCGTCCGCACGGAGCTCCTGAAAAGATCATTCAACCTGATATATTTAAGAGAGCTATTCAGGAAATCAATTTACTCGGTTCAGAATTTACCGTGATAATCGGAGATTTGATTCTTGGCTATGATGATGATAAGAGGCTCATCATTGCGGAATGGGATGAATTTTTCAAGACCTGTGAGAGATTCACAAATCCTTACTATCCAGTCGTGGGGAATCATGATGTATTTGATAAGCAGAGTGAAAAGATGTGGGTGAAACGTCTTGGTCCGCTTCACTTTGCTTTTTCTCATAAAGGATGTCGATTTATCTGTCTCTATAGTGAGGATCCTGAAAAAATGAATTTCATCCTTGATGAGCAAGTGGCGTGGTTAGAATCTGAATTACAGGAGCATAAAGACGCGAAATATATCTTTGTCTTTTTACATAAACCATTATGGCGCGAATACTACTTTCCAGAAGGCAATACGAATTGGATGGAAGACGTACATCCACTCCTCGCAAAATACAAGGTAAATACGGTTTTCGCCGGACACGAGCATCTCTATGAACTATCTGAAGAGGTGGATGGTGTACGTTATATAATAACTGGTGGTGCCGGTGCCGAGATTGGTAATATGCCTTATCGGGGGGATTTTTATCACCATCTCAGTGTAAATGCGCAGGATGAGGAAGCGCAAATTATCGTTATCAAAACAGGTTCTATTTTCGCGCAAGATGTAGTGACCCAGGAGCGCGTACAGCAAGTCGATGAATTTTTAGAAAGCGTTTCTTCCAAATCGTTTTCTATACGTTTAGGTGAAGCTGTCGAGAAAACGATCAGGATTACGCCAAAGAACGCATTCAATGAAAGTATAATAATAGATTATTCTGTTCAAGCACCAGAAGAATCTGGTTGGACTTGTGAGGAAAAGCAGAAACAGATTATGCTCGAACCAGGCGATAGTACCGAGATAATTTTTAATATTACTTTTGATGGTGAAGTTGTTTTTCCCGTTCCCGAGAATAAAATAATATGCATAATTGAAGAAGAAAAGGTGATAGAGCTGGCAACTCCGATGGATTTTTCCATAGAACGACCAGTTCGTATCAAAAAAGCATTGGGCAAAATAAAAATTGATGGTAAACTGAGTGAAAAAAGTTGGTCGGCAATGGAATCTGCTGGGAGATGGATGAAGACAGATAAGTCTGGCTGGGCCGGAGAGATCACTGATTGGTTTATTTGCTATGATAATAATTTCTTGTACATGGCTTTTGACTGCAAAGAAGATGAAATGAAAACGATCAAACAGACTTCAAAAGAAAAGGATTGGAGCTTCCTGGATGACGATTGCGTTATCTTTTACTTAGACCCGGTAAAAGATGGACAATCGCGTTTTTGTTTTGGTATTACTGCCTTCGGCGTAACGATGGATTATCGGGCACCACAGGGAAAAGTGGATTTTAATTGGAACCCCAAATGGAATATTGTCGCGAAAAAGAGAAAAGACGGATATATAATAGAAGCTGCAGTTCCTTTTGAAATCCTGGATTGCAAGATTCCTTCGACCGGTACTGAATGGGCGATAAACGCATTTAGAATGTGTACACCTGAACCGCCAGAACTAGATGGATGGAGTTTCCCTACACAAAGACTGAGCAACCCAGCAGGATACGGAATGGCTGTTTTTGAATAACTGAAAAAGCAGAACCTCGGTATCTGGGAATTGGCATTAATTACGGTTAGCGATTCGCCCACCAATTCTGTTCGGCAAGGCTTTCGACCTTATACTTACCTTCGATTCTGTCCCAGTTGTCAGAAATTTTCCCCTGCATTACGATCTTCTTTTTTGTCTGTGCCCAGTAAAATACCTTTTCATACTTATATGTTATATTACCTTCCGCCTGGAACTCACCGTTTCTTATCTGCCCTTTGATCTTGCCGGTATAATAACAGTCTCCTCTTGGTTTATGATAGAATTTGACAGTTAGATAAGTGGCGGTTTGTTGTATTGTCATGTTGAAACGGGCATCATAGGCGTAGCTATTTTCTCCTATCTTTCCGCGCCATTTACCAGCAAGGTTTTTTAGCCTGACAATGCCCAGGTCTATAGAATCCCTTTCATTGACCGTTAATGTAGTGCGCCACTTTGCGTGTCCGGCATATTCTATTTCAATGACGTGGGGACACGCCAGCATCCGGTCTGATGAAAAGGGTGTTTTTCCGACAAATTGCTCATCAATAATCACTGCTGCACTCTCTGGTACTGAGGTTAACTGTAAGAAAAAATGAATTGGGACCAGCCTAACTTCAAGCCTGGCTGGTTTGCCGAATCCGATATTCGCTGAGCCCTGCCATTTCTCATAGCCTGCTTTTTCTATTTCAATGGCATGCTTGCCCATCAAGAGTGTGGGCGAAGATATAATTCCTGGATTTTCTACCTTGGTTTTCATGCATTTTCCATCAATAAGAAGCGTTGCATCTTCTGCAGGTTCAATATTAATGATGATTTTATTATGAGTTAATATCCACACGAATACCATGAAGATACATGCTGCGATTGCACCTCCCCCAATTACTGATACTTTTTTCAAAACCTTCTTATTTGAAATGACTGCTTCGTTTTTGGTTTTGTCCAAGACTTGTGCATAGTCAATGGTTTCTTTGTCAAAACTGAGAGCTTTTTCAAAGAAGGTAATTGCCTTCTTTGCCTTATTGTTGTGGAGTTCATTCTGACCGATTCTGAAGAAAAGCGACGCGAGCTTCTTCTGTGCTTCTTGGTCCATGTTTTGTGCATGAGATGATTGTATTTTGCCAATGATATTCTTGGCTTCGGGAATGTCACCTTTGTCAAAACAAGCAAGTGCCATGTAAGTACGTGTCATCGCGTCCCTTTCCAGTGTGATATTTTCTAGTTTGAGCAGACCATTCAGATGTTCGATTGCCTTATCGTATTCACGATTATCGTAATGATACTTCCCGATTTGGAAACCCAAATCGATATCCTCGATATTCAGATTGAGCATTTTGTGATAGTATTCTTTTGCTTTTTCCATATTATTTTCTTTTTGGTAATGGAGTGCTATTTCCTTAACAAACTGCTCACTGTCTGGACTGAGCGATTCCAATTTCAACAATTCAATAAAGAACTTTTCTTTGTTTCCTTTTTTATTGTATAAGTTTTTCAGTAAAATATGGAATTCAACATTATCAGGCTTAGACCTCACAATTTTTTCACAAAGCACAATTGCTTCCTCTGTTCTGTCTTGGAGATAATAGGTTCGGAAAAGACCGATTAAAGACTCCGTGGACTTTGGATTAATGTGTAATGCAGCGCGAAATGCGTTTTCTGCTTTTTCTGTTTCCCTGAATTTGAGGTAAAGATGTGCAGATTTGATTTGTGCATCGAAATTTTTGACATCGGCATGTACTGCTTTTTCATATTCACTCAGTGCCTGTTTATTGTAACTATGTTTTTGATATATTTCTGCGAGATCGAGATGTAACTTCGCATTCAAGGGTTCTTTTTCGATTTTTTTCTTCAGCAGATTAATATGGGCCAGGATCTCAGCGCTGAGATCCACTGGTTTTTCGATGCAGGATGGACAATATTGCAAACCTTCTGGTATAGGTTTTCCGCATTCTGGACAGTTTTCCATAAACCCCCGTTATTAGAATATAATATCAGTATAGTATGCCATAAGTACTGTCAAGTCAAGGGCTGTGAGAGATAGGAGCGGGGAGCTCGGAAGGGAAAAGCGTAGTGCGTAAGACGTAGAACGTAGTGCGAAAACCTGTAAAGAAAGATTCTAGATGATAGATACTAGAGACAAGGCAGATACTAGATACTAGAGACAAGGCAGATACTAGATACTAGATGCTAGACCAGAAAGATACCAGACGCTTGATGCTGGACCAGAAAGATTCTAGATGTTGCGTAAGCTGTGGGGTCAGGTCTTGGCTTAGAGACATAATGATTAGAACGTAGGGTGTCCCGGTGGAATAGTGAATAGAAGGGTGAGTTCCAATCGAGTCTTAAGGCTCTTGACAAAATCGAAATCGCTATTATAATAAAGATAGGAACGAAGTGAGATGCTGTTGCTGGGACGGATTTTGCGGGAAGGTGTCTCTTTAGCTGAGGAGGAGGAAATGAAAAGAACAATTGTTTTAGGATTGGTGATACTTCTCAATCCTATTGTATGGTCTATATTAGTTGCCCTGCCCCAGGACGAAGCAGTATTCCTGCGTGATACTGAAAATGGATTGACCATAGTTCAAGAAAAGGGGTTGCCCAATACTGATGATTCAAGGACATTTTGTGATGCTTCAGTGATATGGTCAGCCTACTTAATAGATGCTATTTACCGGACAACATCATATACTCTTAATAGTTATGTGTTTGCAGGCACATATCTCAATCCGCCAAAAGAAGCCGAATTATTTGCGTTGGCTGGCGGCGGTATACCAGATTGGACTTATGGGGGAACTGAATTCTATACTGATGCTGGTGACGGCGTTTTTACCTTAGCAGCAGTTGATAAAGATGCCCTGGGCATAAATGTGAGTAAATGGTCTGATCCGGGAAACAGTACACCGGATTGGACTAGCAGTTTTCTAACGTATGCTGTAACTTCCTACGGACCAATTGCTGTAGCTGATGACGGATCGACTATTGCAGTTATAGCCGCGCCATCTGGAACTGATGCTCATCTATTATTGTTCGATACTGATTCAATACTGGGCGATTATGTGGCTTCTGGCCTGGGATTTCCTCGCTACGTGAAAATCAATGCAGATGGTCGCTACACCGCCTTTATTGCTCTTTCTACGATCGTTATATTTGATCGTGATCTGTTGAGTGTGCGCGCTCAGATCTCAATGGGATTTACTAACAGCGCTTTGGATATCTCTGGAGACGGCAACCTCCTTGCCTATGGCTGGCCGACTCTCAGGGTTATGGAGTGGAACGGGGCATCATATCAGGAATTATGGAATTGGAACCCCGGAGGTCATTATGTGAGCAGAATAGCAATATCTACTGATGGCTCTACAATCGTCTCCTGCTGGTATACAACTTCGTACAATACCATTAAGGTGGTAGTTCATAATGTCGGTTCATCGACGCCTTTGTGGATATATGATTACCCTATGTCCAGTGGAGTTTATCAGGAGAGCGCCAGTGATCTCGATATTACGGACGATGGTAAATACTTTGTAATTGGCAGTTGGGGTGATGCGGATAATATAAACCCAGAGGTGAATATATTCCAGCGCGATACTATCCCGCACGTATTTTATAGTGTGGATATGCCCGGTTCGATGTTTTCAACAGATATAAGCAGTGACGGTAATTACGCCACTGCTTGCGGCAAACACATTCACGCCAATGTTAGTGGACGCGGGGGCGATATCGTCATGATCGGCACTGACATAGTGGGGATTTCTGAAAATGATTCAGTTGATCTGCACTCAAATCCTGTGTTACTTAGCGCCTACCCAAATCCATTCACGAAATCGATTATAATCAATTTTAGCAAAGCACAAAGTGCCGAGAGCATAGAGTTAAAGATATATGATATTTCCGGGAAAATGGTAAAATCATTTGGTCGCAGCACTACGTATAACGCCATGCAGCCTACGCAGATTAGCTGGGATGGTAAGGATGATCAGAACAGACAACTACCCACAGGAGTCTATTTTGTAAAGCTGCAAACAGATGAATATGTGGAAACAGGCGAACTAATCCTTATAAGATAAGTTATTAGGTTATTGAATAATTGAACAAAACAGTAATTCGGTTACTTTAATAAAATAGTTGGGAGTTTTAGATAACGGCGAATGGCGTCATCCGATTTATCGGACACGACAACAGATTAATGTTCAATGAACGCCGTTGCTTCCTTATGGGGCGTGGGTGAATCGACCGACTATAGTAGTGTTTGAGCAACCAGATCATTGACTTTGGCGAGTTCTTATATAGTATACTAATGTAATGCATTTAAAAAATCTGGAAAGGATCCTCAAATATACTCTGAAAGAAACTTCTGGCGAAAAGATAATAGATATACTCTATGAGAAGACGAAATCTACGATTGAGCAGCACATAACCAAACGTGACGTCGAGAACTTTGTTGCCTACATTAGATTACTTTCTGAATATCCACAAGGTCAAAAATGTTTCAAGCTCGGACGCAAACAAGTGCAAGATTATGTGAATCGCATCTATAGTGAGTGTGACCATAAGACGCGTTATTTGAGAACAAATAATCTCTATAATTATCTTGAAAATATGTTAGGCAGCAATATAGTGCTCGATAAGACAGAAGTTACCGTGATATACAAAAAACTAAGTGAAGATAAACGATCATCAATTGAAAAAATAATGTGTCGTGTTTGCATTGCGATGATACTGAAATGGCTTCAGGGATCCCTGCAGGACAAATTGTCTGAAGGTTTACATAGTCATATAGTCTTTTTAGCCTCTACTTACGGGATGTATGGAACCAACCGGGTATTCAATGTTGATTGGCAGCCATATAGCATCTCTGGAAATGATGCAGCATTGATTGAAAGTGAATACCCGGTTTTCGAAACTGCAATAGCTAATGCGATCAAAAATATAAAAAAAGCTTCAATCAAAAAAGAATATTCCAATAAACGAGAAGTTCAATTCCAATTCGTTCTTTCAAGTATCGATCATCTTATTACAATGAGCAAAAAAGGACTGCTTGAATCCTGTGAAGCCTTTATAGATAAAATAATTATTGCCGCATCCTTGATTTATTTGCAGGATGAATTCGTAGAAAAAAATTCAGAATTGAGAAGTCTTATCAATCTTATCGTATCTTTCTATTATCAGTTCCGCGACAAACGCTATATCCCTATTCTCACAAACTAACAAGATCATTGGTTTGATCGATGATCTCTGATAGCTTGACATTAGACTGATTGCGCCTATAGTTCATTAAAGAAAATGGGGAACGTAACCGAAGGCAAGCGAGTTGATAATAAAATGTTCAATCCCTGGCGGATGATCTGGCACGTTTTTGGTGGAATCATACCGATATTATACTATTTTGTGCCTTTGGCAAAAGTAACAGTACTGGCAATCATTGCGCTTTTCTTCTTATTGTTTCTGGCCTTTGATATCATTCGTTTGAGAATTCCATCACTGAACCGGAAATTTATAACTAAATACTCTTTTCTGATCCGGGAATATGAGAGAACGCAATTTAACACGACGACTTATTTCTTACTAGCATCCTTCTTGAGCATTTTGCTATTTCCCAAAGATATTGCAGTAGTCGTGCTATGCTTTTTAGCATTTGGCGATACAATCGCGTCTTTCATCGGTGGGACATTCGGTAGAATTAGAATTTTTGACAAGACCATAGAAGGAAGCATGGCATGTTTCCTGGTTTGTTTTATTATCGCAAACCTATTATTAGGTTTTCGACTTTCGCTTATTGGAGCACTCGTGGCTACGTTTGCCGAATTACTGCCCTTGAA
>JAUWLY010000151.1 GCA_030613445.1 Candidatus Stahliibacteriota bacterium
GTTTTCAACGCCACGTTCATAGGTTCTAACAAAGAGCTCGTTATTTTCGACTTTGACAAAGTTGATATTTGCACCATCGGGTTTGAATGCCCGGTGATTACGGATTTCTTTGCCAAGTTCCAAAATATCCAATCCTTCGAATGTATCAACAAATATAACACAGTGTGGCACACCTATTCTCATGAATTTTGCTCGATACTTCTTACGTTTGAGGGTGAAACTGAAATTCAACTTAATGTCAACTGGAAGCTGTACCTCAATACTGACATTACCATTCTTGTAATAAAAACCAAGTGGTCCAGAATCGGACAAGAACTTACCCTTATCTTTTATCAACCCAAGACAAAAGGCGTAACTGACAATGCAACGTGCACCATTAAGACATATTTCTGCTTTGGTGCCATCCTTGTTATAGTATTTCATAGCAAAAGGAAAATCATTGGATTGTTCTACAATAAGAACGCCGTCTGAGCCGGCGCCCAAATGGCGATCCGTCATTCTCTTTACGAATCCCGGCATATCCTTATCAGTAACCACCTCATTTACTAACCTATTGTAATTGTTGATCAATAGAAAATCATTCCCCGAACCCTCCATTTTTGTGAAGAAAATGGGCTTCATCCTTCTCCTTTCATTATTTTAATATACCTACCAAAATAGACCGCAAAAGATGCAATAATTGCGGGGATGGAAAGATAGAGTAATATCTCCCCGAGTTGCCGGAGATCTATTGTGAATGCAAGGACAACCGCTCCTAATAGAGCCCCGGTAATCTTACCCACTACATTGGATTTGAGAAGTATCGATCTGTGGGTAATCATGACAAAACTGCCAATAAGGATCAAGAGATCTCTAAGTATTATGATAACTACACCCCAGAAGGGGATCAAATCAAGCAAGAGCAGAGTTATGACAATGACAGTTAATGATATTTTGTCGCATACGGGATCGAGTATTTTACCGACTTCAGATTCCTGATGGAGTCTCCGTGCCAGAAAACCATCAACCGTATCTGAGCACAGAGAAATGAGCATAACTATGAAAGCAACAAGCCGTTGATCAGTAACCAGAAAATACACAATAAACGGCAGCAGGATAAGTCGCGATAGTGTTACCGCATTAGAAATCGTCAATAGACGATGGTTATATTTAATCATCCTTATCCCCTGGCTTCATGGTAATATAGTAGAACATAGGGTTCATTTTTCCTGTCCCTTACGCAGGAATTCAGCTGCGTGTTCCATTGTTTTCTCGGTTATTTCCTTGCCACCTAACATCCTGGCGATCTCCAATTTTCGCGTTGCACCGTCTATCCGCGCTACCTGTGCAAAGGTTTGTTTTCCCTTGATTTCCTTTGTGACGAGAATATGGTTATCAGCAAAAACGGATATTTGCGGCAAATGTGTTATGCATATAATCTGGTGTTTCTTGCTTGTTTTGGCAAGCAAAGTGCCTACTGCTTCGGCAATCCTGCCGCCGATACCTATATCAACTTCATCAAAAATAATCGTTGGAATTCTATCTGCTTCAGATAATACGGTTTTTAAACTTAGACTTATGCGTGATATCTCGCCGCCTGAAGCTATTTTCCTTAAAGGTTTCAAGTCTTCACCAGGATTAGTTGAAATGAAAAACTCCACATCATCCTTGCCGGTTTCATCCATTTCCTTATCTTGGATTTGGATTTCAAAACGGATTTTCTTCATACCGAGCTGAAATAGCAATTCGAGAATTTTCTTTCTGAGCGTGACTGCCGCGTTGCGCCGTCGTTCTGTGAGTTGCCGTGCCTGTTTATTCAACGTGACTTCAGTGTTCTTGATGCGTTCCTGTAGATTCTTGATCGTTTCATCCTGAGTTTCAATTGTTGTCAAATCCTTCCTCAAATTTCCGAGATAATGATTTATTTCCTGGAGTGTCTTGCCGTACTTTTTTCGTATCTTCTTTATTGTTTCCAACCTATCCTGAACAAAATCCAGGCGTTCTTGAGAGAATTCAATTTGACTGTGATAGCTGCTCAATTCGCGGTAGATATCATCAATAGAAGATATCATTATCCCCAATTTCTCATTCAGTTTGAGCAGCTTACTATCATGGCTACATAGCTCATCAAATGATTTCTTTGCCTGAGCAGTACGTTCTATTAACGAGCCTTCCTCCTCGTAGATATTTGAGATGATCTGGCCGGAAAGTAAAGAACGTTTCTCACTGCTCGTGAGCAAATCTCTCTCAGCATTCAATCCCTCTTCTTCATCAGGTTGGAGATTTGCTTTCTCGATTTCGTCGATCTGATATTTTAAATAGTCTATCTTATCGTCCTTTTGCTGGATTTTCTCGAGCAGTGCTTCGAGCTCTTTGTGTGCCTGCCTATATACCTGGAAATTCTTTGCATATTCGCTCTTTACATCTCCGACATCGGCAAATGAATCAAGCAGCAAGAGATGATTTTTTGCGAAGAACAAGGACTGATTTTCATATTGCCCGATAAGGTCAACGATCTCACGTGCGATTTCTTTCAATAGATTGACGCTGACTATCTGATCATTGATATAGGAATTCTGTCGCTTACCTTTTTCGATCTTTCTGCGGATGATCAGATCATCTTCAATACTAATGCCCGATTGTTTTAACCTCTCAACTATTGCTGGCTGGATACCGAACACACCGGTTACTTCGGCATAATCCTTGCCGCTTCGGATAAGTACTTGCTCCATCCTGCTGCCGCACAATGTCGCGATCGCTTCAACGATCATACTTTTCCCAGCACCAGTTTCTCCGGTTACAACTGTTAACCCTTTGTCGAATTCTATGGTCAGCTCTTCCATTAACGCGAAGTTTCTGACCTTCAACAGCTTAAGCATCCTCGCGACCTCCCCACTTCATCTTTTCGCGGAGCGTGCTGAAGAATGTCGTGTGCAGCGACTTGATCAGCCTCACATAGTAATTTGCCTTGCAAAACTTCACAGTCTGCCCTTTCAAAATACTCTTGCTGCGCTGTCCATCAGCGACCAGAGCCGCTTTGCCTTTTCTGCCGATCTTTATCTCAACTAAGCTGTCTGGAGGCAGAACAATGGGTCTTACTGAAAATGTATGCGCCGCAATGGTCGTTACAATGATTGACTCGGTATGCGGTAAGAGCATAGGTCCACCAGTGGCAAGCGAGTATGCCGTAGAACCAGTAGGCGTAGCGATCACTACCCCATCGGCGATAAGTCTACAGATGTACTCCTTATTGATAGTCACTGAAAGCTCTACAGCTCGACCAGGGATGCGCGTGATTATAGTAATATCATTAAGACCAAAAAGAGATTTGTGGTCAAGCCGCGCCTGGATGACCATTCTTTTCTCAATGGCATACTTACGATTTTTTATTTCAACTAATATGTCTGATAACTGCGCAAATGTTACGTCGGTGAGGAAGCCCAGACCACCTGAGTTTACACCGAGGATCGGTATCCCTCTTTTTCCGTATATGTGAGCTGCGTTGAGCATGGTGCCGTCACCACCGAGTGCGATCACAAAATCAGGTTTGTTTGAGGTTAAGAAACCGTGTTTTGTCAGTAGCTCCTTAGCCTGATTCAAGACTGCTATTGCGTTGCGTTTGCGCGAATTAATTAATATCTTTACTTTTTTCATCTTTTAAATTCCCGATAAAAAGATAGCGATACTTTCGGAATTGATCTCGTCTAAAAGAAAATTTGTCATACCTGCTGGCCTGTAGAAATTTCTTGATTATCGCGGTGGTATCCTCATCTATTTCGAGCGCTATGACACCGCCGGGATTCAAATACTCTGCAGTCTGTTGAATTATCAACTCAATGAATTGCGTACCGTCTTGTCCGCCATCAATTGCAAGCATGGGTTCAAAATCACGTACGCTTTTAGGCAAAGAGCGCAGGCGTGAGCTGGGGATGTATGGTGGATTTGATATTATTAAGTCAAACTTGGTACTGGCGCCATCGCAGATACTGCATTGCATCAGATGAATTCTGTCGCTTAAGCCATATTCTTTGATATTTTCACGCGCGCAGCGAATTGCTATATCAGATATGTCAGTGGCAAAGATCTGAGCATCAGGGTAAAGATGAGCCAGGGCTATGGATATTGCACCGGTTCCCGTCCCGATATCAAGGATTCGTTCCGGTACGAGATCTACGAGCTTCTCGATCAATTCAATAAAATACTCTGTTTCAAAACGCGGAATAAAAACGCCAGGATAAATATGTAATGAATAATCCATGAACTGCATCCTCGTCGTAACGTATTCCAGGGGCATCCCGTTTTTCAGTTGCATCAGCCTGGCGTGCAAAAGCTGCTGCGTGTCCTGGTCCATAGAATCGTTCAGGTAAATCTCAAACCGTGGTTTTTCCAATAATGCCGCCACGATCAATTCAGCTTCACCTCTTGATACGGTCAGCTCTTTAATTACCTGCTCTACGATTTCTCTCATTTTCTTTGAGACCTCCTATGATCTCATCAAGGTCACCCTCACGGATTTTGTCCAGTTTGTACAGAGTCAATCCAATACGATGATCAGTAACGCGGTTCTGAGGATAATTATAGGTGCGAATTTTCTCGCTCCGCTCACCTGAGCCTACTTGCTGCCGTCTATCTTTATCGATCTCAGCTTGTTGTTTTTGGTGCTGACTCGCGGCAAGTCTGGCACGCAGGATTTTCATTGCCTTTGCACGATTTTTGTGTTGGGAGCGTTCATCTTGACAGCTAACAACCATGCCAGAGGGCAAGTGCGTAATCCTCACCGCTGATGAGACCTTATTCACATTTTGACCACCGTGCCCGCCAGCCCGGAAAGTGTCGATCTTCAGGTCATCTTGCTTGATCTCGAACTGAGCTTCCTCGATCTCGGGTAAAACCACCACAGTTACTGCGGAAGTGTGTATCCTACCACCCGCTTCAGTAAGCGGAACACGCTGTACTCGGTGAATGCCCTTTTCAAAGTGTAGCAAACCATAGGCATTTTTGCCAGAGACGAGGAAGATTATCTCCTTGAACCCGCCGATATCACTTGAATGCGAGGACAGGACTTCATACTTCAATCTCTTTTTTTCACCATACTTGGTGTACATTCTGAAAAGCTCAGCGGCAAAAAGAGACGCTTCATCACCACCAGTGCCAGCTCTGATTTCAACAATGCAATTCTTCTGATATTCTTCATATTGCGGGTTTAACATTTCATCGATTTCGCTTTCAATTGATTCCAGACGTTTTTCCAGGTTTTTGATCTCATGATGGGCGACCTCTTTCATCTCCTCATCGTTGCCAGCCAGGATTTCCTTTGCCTCGGCTATTTCTTTTTGGGTCTTGTCAAGTCTTCGATATTGTCGCATCAGGCGTTCCAACTTCTTATATTCCTTGGAGACTTCTGCACATCTTTTGTGGTCATTTATGATCTCTGGTGAGACCAGAAGGTCATTCAGTTGTTTAAGCCTCTTTTCCTGTGCTTGACGGTTTATCAAAAATGTGCTCCTGAAATCAAAAGATGTGTTATTGCATAAGACGTCTTTAGATATTACACGTTTCCTATTTATCTATCTGGCAAATTTTTCCTTCAACGCTATATATCTCAGATATTCATCCAGGTCTTCAACGGCTTTGATCGTCAAAACATTATCCTTCAAAGACATAAGTCTTGCCTGTTGAAGGTTTTTGATATATTTCTCGACTTTCGCTTGTTCAATACCCGTAATATGATTGATATTTTCATAGGAGAAATCAGGGATTTCAATACCGGCATCGGTTTTCGTACCGGTTTCTTTCGCTTTAGTAATGATGTATGCAACAATCCTGCGTTCCTCGCTCTTGATCGTTAGTAATCTGATCTGCTCATCAGTCGTTCTTAACCGGCGCGAAAGCGTTTCCAGAACATATTCAATCAAGGGGTTTTCTTTTATTTTAGATTTGAACGTTTCCTTATCGATCACCAGAAGCGAAACAGTAGAAGCAGCAATAGCACCGGCAGAACGTGGTGAGCCGTCAATGATCGCCATTTCCCCAAAAAAATCACCCTCTTTTAATATGGCAAGAACCTTTTCATCTTCACCTTTACCTTTAGTGATCTTGATTTTACCTTCACGAATCAGGTACATGACATCGCCCTTTTCGCCTTCGTCAAACAAAACTTCACCTTGTTGGAGTTTTTTCTCCATTCCTTCAACCATACATCCTCCTTTTTCTTAATAATTGTACCGAAAACTCGGGTAAAGTCAACACCTCCCAAAACTTTGTTTATTTTACTTCCCTACCTGTTCTTCCATAATTCCCTCTCCCCTTTGGGGAGAGGGTTAGGGTGAGGGATATGTCATTGCCCGACTTGCTGTAGTCCTGAGTTGTATGTCGAAGGGATCGGGCAATCCAGCTAATGTAGTTACCTGATTTATCAGGTGTGATACCTCGCATCCATAGCATAATTAGGACGCCTTATTCACATACTATTCTTCGAGTGACCTCAAGAACAGCGAGAGGAAATCGAGAAGTGTCATCAGTGACTAATACCGACACGTAAGTGTCCCATAACCGCTACGAAGTAGCCTAAACCGCCCGCAGGGCTCCCTACCGCTGCGAAGCAGCCATACGTCTTGTCTCCGATACACCGTTACTCCCTTACTCCGATACTCAGTTATGCTCCCTACTCCCTACGCTCTACGCTTTTGTCTCTATTCTCTTATCTCCTCGCCCCTTAAGAAAGGTCTCCCTTTTATATTTCCTCTCCCCTCTGGGGAGAGGGTTAGAGTGAGGGGAATCCTTGTAAGTTTGTAGATTGGGATTTGGATCTTGGAGCTTACTTTTTTCCATTGGAAAAAGGGTGAGGGGTATATCATTGCGAGAATCCTGAGCTTGTCGAAGGGATCGGGGAAGCCAGTCCCAATCTTGTCCTGCCTATCTTCCAACAATCTCCTCGCCCCTCTGGGGAGAGGATTAAGGTGAGGGGAATCC
>JAUWLY010000178.1 GCA_030613445.1 Candidatus Stahliibacteriota bacterium
ATTTTCAAATAAAATAACTGATGAGAAGGATTGCCATCTGCAACCAGAAAGGCGGTGTTGGCAAGACCGCTACTGCAGTCAATCTGTCCGTTGGTTTGTCCCTTGCAGAAAAACAAGTATTGCTTGTTGATATTGATCCCCAGTCAAATGCAACAAGTGGTTTGGGTGTTGATTATAGATCTCTGGAAATATCAGTTTACGACTGCCTTTTTGAACCAACCCTACTCGAACAAGCAATAATCAAGACAAGATGGCCACGTCTTTCACTACTACCTTCAACCCCTGATTTGGCTGGAGCAGAGATCGAACTCGTTGAACAAGAGAACCGCGAAGCATATTTGAGAAAACTGCTATCCGTTCTATCTGATGAGTATGAATTTATAATCATCGACTGCCCGCCATCTTTAGGGATTTTGACGATAAATGGGCTGGTCGCCAGTAGTAGCGTTATCATTCCAATCCAGTGCGAATATTATGCTTTGGAAGGGTTGGAAAAATTACTGAAAACACTGAAAGCAATTAAGAATGGATTGAATGATAATCTTGTCATTGAAGGTATTCTGCTGACGATGTTTGACGCTCGGTTGAACCTTGCCAAGGATATTGTCGATGAGATCCAGAAGCGTTTTCCAAAGGCGGTATTTAAAACTGTCATACCGCGGTCAGTGCGTGTTGCTGAAGCACCATCCTATGGCAAATCAGTCATCCATTACGAGATTTCTTCAACCGGGGCTCAGGCGTACTTAAATCTTACTAGAGAGTTGCTGAATCATGCGTAAACATCAATTCAATACATATGTAGTTACCCGATTTACCCACGCCCCTCAAAGAGGAGCGGGCTTTATCCGGAGGATGCTCAATGAACCTGTCCTGAATGTAATTGAAGGATTGAGCGACTACAGTGTTAGATTTCATAAACATGGTTTCAATCATGCGTAAAAGAGCATTGGGTAAAGGACTTGAGGCATTGATCCCGACAGAAGCTGACCAGGCACTTCAAGAGGGGTATCGTATGATACCCGTAGAGGCTGTAAAACCGAATCCTCATCAACCGCGCGCCAAGATAGAAGAGTCAGACATTAAGGATTTAATCGCTTCAATCAAGGAAAAGGGTATTATCGAACCGCTGATCGTTAAGCGATCCGGCAAGAACTTCATACTTGCAGCTGGTGAGAGAAGGCTCCGAGCTGCTCAATTTGCCGGTTTAAAAGAGGTGCCAGTTGTTATAAGAGATCTGACTGATCAGGAACTGCTAGAAATAGGGCTTATTGAAAATCTCCATCGTAAAGATTTGAATCCTATTGAAGAAGCATTAGCTTATGAGGACTTACACACCAAGTTTGATTTGACACATGATCGGATTGCTCAATTGGTTGGCAAGGAGCGTTCAACGATAACCAATGCATTGAGATTATTGAACTTACCGGATAAGGTCAAGCGTTTCTTAAGAAATGGTAGGCTTAATCAAGGACACGCCCGGGCATTACTCGTTCTTGAAGATGAATTGAAGATGATGCAGATTGCCGAGCGCATCGTTGAAGAACAGCTTTCAGTCCGCGCTGCTGAGGTCTTGATCAAACGCTTGCAGCGAAGACCAAGGATTGTACCTGGTTCTGAAAAAGAACCTAATTTGCTGATCCTTGAAGATGAATTGTCAAGACTACTCCAAACCAAAGTGACCATAGAATGGAAAAGGAATAGAGGGACGATTACTATTCACTATTACAGTCTCGAAGATTTCACACGGATCCATGATATTTTGAAAAAAGGTAAGAAGGATTGAGAAGGCATAATGATCAGGTTATCAGGGGAATAGGATACTAGGTAGTGGATATCAGGAATTATCCGTGTCGACCCTGTTAAATATGACTTCGTTGATAATGGTAAAACAGAGATAATACTAACGAATATTATTTACGGAGCATTGCAGTGAAATTGACATTATTTAGCCGGGTCAATATCAGTGTTATTCAGTGTATTCAGCCGCGGGCTGAATAGGAGGTAGGTATGTATAGAGGTTCTTATGTGGCTATTATTACGCCCTTTAAAGACAATAATTTGGATGAGAAAGGGCTGGTTCAGAATATTAAGTTCTTGATAGAAAATGGTTCGAGCGGCATTATTGCCTGTGCGACTACTGGAGAATGCCCGAGTCTAACTGATGAGGAATATGAGCGCGTTGTCAGAATATCGGTTGAAGAAACAAAAGGCAAGGTACCAGTTATTGCTGGTGCTGGGACAAACTCTACGATAAAAACAATAAAATTGGTCCAACAGGCTGAGCAATTCGGTGCTCAAGGAGCTCTGGTCGTTACGCCTTATTATAATAAACCCACGCAAGAAGGCTTGTACAGGCATTACCGTGAAGTCATTGAGGCGACTAGCGTCCCAATAATTGTCTACAATGTACCGAGCAGGACTGGTTGTAATATCCTGCCCAAGACCGTTGCCAGGTTGTATCACGATTGCGAAAATATCGTTGGTTTGAAAGCAGCCAGTGGCAACTTAGATCAGGTTTCTGAGGTCCAGCGATTATGTGGTGATGAATTCGATATATTGTCAGGTGATGATTCCCTGACTTTTCCCATGCTGGCAATTGGCGCCAAGGGTGTAATATCGGTAGTTGCTAATATTCTACCTGATAAGGTCGCTATGTTGTGTAAGTCATTTCTTGCTGGTGATCTGGCGCAAGCGAGGAAAATACATCTGGATATTTTCCCGGTTATCAAGGCTATCATGTCTATTGAAACTAACCCTATCCCACTCAAGAAGGCAATGAATCTATTGGGTATGCCGAGTGGGAAACCGCGCCTACCATTAGTTGAAATGGCTGAAGAAAACGTACCCATTCTGAAGAAGGTTTTGATAGATTATGGAATAGAATTATGATAAAGATAGTTGTCTGTGGCGCGGCCGGTCGGATGGGGCAGGAAATACTAAGTGCTGTTGAGGAATCGAGCGACATCCGAGTGATCGCTGGTATTGAGGCAAGTGGTCATGAGTCAGTCGGCAAGGTTTTCAAAGAAACCAAGATTATGGATAACCTAGAGCCAGTAATCGAGGACGCCGACTGTGTTGTTGATTTCACAGACCACGAAGCAGCAATGGTGAATTTGAAAAAGGTCGAGGCTCACAAGAAACCTTTTGTAACCGGCACAACCGGTTTTTCCGAAAAAGAATTAGCTGATATCAAAATATTGGCCAAGAATCTCCCGGTTTTTCTTGCTCCCAATATGTCAGTTGGAGTTAATTGCCTGTACAGCTTGATTAAGTCTTCAGCTAATGTGCTACGAAACTACGATATAGAAATTATTGAAACACATCACCGATCCAAGAAAGATGCGCCGTCAGGTACTGCAAAGGCGATAGCAAAGATCATCAAAGATGCCAAGCCAGATACTACCTTTATCTATGGTCGACAAGGATTGGTCAAGGGGAAGGATAAGAACGAGGTTTGTATAAATTCAATACGCGGTGGTGATATTGTCGGTGAACACAGAGTCTTATTCCTTGGTCAGGGAGAATTCATCGAATTGCGTCACTATGCGACATCCAGGCGCTGCTTTGCTGCTGGCACGCTTGAAGCGGTAAGATTCATAGTAGGTAAAGCCCCAGGTTTGTACACTATGAAAGATCTATTAACTCAGTACTTTGATTGATAAAATCTCTGATTTTTCATCAAGTTTTGGATAATTGCAACAAAATTCTGGGTTGACTCTGATAATAGAATCTGTATAATATGCATCTATGAAGATCTCAGTTATCGTGCCAGCCTATAATGAAGCGGTGAACATCCCCTTTTTAGTCGAAGAATTCGATAAATTTATCAAAAAACAGAAGAATTATGAAGTTATACTTGTTGACGACGGTTCTGAGGATGGCACATCTGAAATAGCGAAAGAACATAAGAGGTCCTATCTCAAGGTAATCAGACACCAAAGAAATTTAGGGAAAACAGAGGCGATTATTTCTGGAGCAAAGGCAGCGAAAGGTGATATCCTTGTGATTTTTGATGCCGATTTGCAATTTGATCCTAATGATATCCCTAAGTTGGTTAACCTTATTAAAAACGGCGCAGATGTGGCAACCGGGTGGAAGCAAGGTTATTATGAAAAGAAATTTGTATCCAGTGTTTACAATTTCTGGGCGCGCCGTCTTTTTCGCCTCAGAATTCATGATATGAATTCAATAAAAGCACTTAGAAAAGGAGTACTCGATGTGATCCCGCTGCGCAAAGACTGGCATCGGTACATTGTTCCTTTGGCAAAAGAGGAGGGTTTCAAGATTGCCGAAGTTCGAGTTACGCTCAGGCCCAGAAAATATGGAACTCCTAAGTACCAACACAAATCACGAATATTGATCGGCTTCTTTGATCTGTTGGCAGTGAAGTTCCAGTTGACATTCAATAAGAAACCACTGCTTTATTTTGGCTCGATCGGTTTGTTTTCAATAGCCCTCGGGGTTCTGGTCGGCATCATTACCATCATCCTTAGGCTTTTCAGCCATGGGTATCGACCTTTACTGTATCTGGCCGGCCTACTTGTTGTTATAGGTATTTTATTCTTTTCCCTCGCCCTTATTGGTGAATCCATTAGGGCGATTCTTGATCGACTTGAAAAAAGAGAACCGTAAGAGAATCTGGACAATACTGAGAATTTCCATCGGTATTGGTCTTATGACTCTTCTCATCTGGCGTCTGGATTTAGGCAAAATACTGGCTAATATCCGATCCATAGAGCTCCACTACCTTTTATATGCATTTATCCCTTATTTTCTTTTCATCATCGTGTCTGCGTGGCGATGGCAGGTGCTTCTTAACTATAAGAGATTTAACATTCCATTTGGTCGAACTCTTGGGATATATTTCATTGCGACATTTTTCAACAATTTTCTTCCGACCACAATAGGCGGTGATGTCATGAGGGTCTTGTATTCAATGAAGCAACGCCGCGCCGACGCCTTGGCTACGGTTCTGGTCGATAGAATTCTTGGGTTTGTGGGATTATTCGTATTTGCTTTTTTTGCTGTATTATACCTCTTCATCATTAAAGATCAGAGCGAGTTCCTTCCGTTTATTATCATCGGCCTGGTCAGTATTGTCCTGATTACTTATTTATTTTTTTCCGAACGTGCGTACAACAGGCTTTCTCCAATAGTCCAGAAGGTCAAAATTCTAAAGCTTGGCGAGCGATTGAATCGTTTGCACGAAGCAGCTACGGATTTCAGCGGAGCCTGGTCAACGATTATTGTGTGCATAGCGTATTCCGTAGTAATCCAGGCGTTGCTGGCAATCGGTCCCTTTCTTGTTATGCTGGGTATGTCTACGAGTAAAGTGACTGTGTTGCCGTTTTTTATTTATGTACCGATCATCAATGTAGTGTCGATGATCCCGATCTCTTTTAATGCGCTTGGAGTTAGGGAATATTTCTACGTACTGCTTTTCGCACGGGTTGGTTTTGTAGCCGAAACAGCGGTGGCTATTTCTTTGGTTTCGTTTTTCCTGTACTTTGTGCTTTCGCTTGTGGGCGGAGTATTTTTCATATTTTTCAAAAAGCAATAGTTTGCTGTTTAGGTGTTTACCCCGTTTAGATAGTAAACATCTAACGGGGTTTAGGAATTTAGGCATTTATCTTGTAAGGAGGTTAAGCAATGAAAGTCTGCATGATTGGAACGGGGTATGTTGGTCTTGTATCCGGCACCTGTTTTGCTGAGATAGGACATAATTTTATTTGTGTTGATAATGACGAGAAAAAAATCGAGATTCTAAATAAGGGCGGTTTGCCGATATATGAACCTGGCTTAGAGGAATTGATCGCGAAGAACGTCAAGGCAGGAAGGCTGCGCTTTACAACATCGATAAGAGAAGGTGTTGAGAATTCGCTTTTTCTATTTATTGCGGTTGGCACGCCACCCAAAGAGGATGGTGAACCAGATCTTTCTCAAATCGAACAAGTGGCCGAGGAGATCGGCGATGCCATGAATGAATACAAGATAATAATTGAGAAAAGCACAGTCCCTGTGCAGACCGGCAAATGGGTAAGAACTGTGATTGAGAGGTTTAGCAGAAAAATCAAAGATTTTGACGTAGCTTCTAACCCTGAATTCTTAAGAGAGGGATCAGCCATCAGTGATTTTCTGCATCCTGATAGAGTTGTGCTCGGGGTTGAGAGCGAGCGGGCCAAAGATAAGCTTTTAGAATTATACAAACCAATGGATGCGCCAAAGATTGTGACTGATATTTCTAGTGCGGAACTAATCAAACACGCGTCAAATGCGTTTCTTTCCACCAAGATATCTTTCATCAACGCAA
>JAUWLY010000242.1 GCA_030613445.1 Candidatus Stahliibacteriota bacterium
TAATTCGAGGCAGTCTCTCCCGACAAGTCGAGATAACTCCTCATAGGATCAGAGGCTACTCTCCCTATGAATAATTATATTACTCGACAATGAATTGTAAAGGGGGCACTTACTCTTGACTTCGCTTAGGAAACATTTGTGGCAAAATATACTCCGTGGACTACTAGTCCATAGTGTTACTACTCTATATTAATGCGTGCTCGCAGGTCAATTGGTATGATATGTCAATTCTTCCGTAATATTATCGACTGAAAAGTACCACCATCTTTAAATGGTGTGATATGTCGAAAGTATTCCAAATGAAAGTACTTTTGGACAATTACAAGGATGTCTTGTGTACAATAAAAAGAGAAAAAACGTTTAGGTTTACAATGGTCTTCTTCATATATCCCTTCAAAATTAATGCCACCGTACATTCCCAAATAGAACAATCCTGATGGTTTTAGTGACTTCTTGATCTTTTTTAAGATTAGTTCAAAATCTTTTTTTGGCACATGGAGTATACTGTTTAGCGCGTAGATTGCGTCGTACTTTTTTTGTAATTTACTTAAATCATACACATCCAATACAGAGGCACGAAGCCCTCGCTTTTTACACTGTATTACATGTGCTAATGAAATGTCTGAAGCACTAACTTTCAATCCATGTTTTTTAAAATAGAGACTATCTTGTCCTACCCCGGCTCCTATTTCAAGCAGGTTTCTTTTTTTCTCATTCTGCAAATAAGACAAAAATATTTTTCTTTCTCTTATCTTCCATTGTTGTTTTTTGGCTTTTATTCTTCTTTGGATACTATTTTCATAAGCATCAATTATATTAGCTTTGATATTATTCCATTTATAATGTTTCATGACACATAAAAAAGTACGGAAATTTTAAATGAAGTCAATACATGTGATTATAACATAGAGTACCGGACTACTAGTCCGTAGCTCTGCTTTTGGCACTAAACTGGCACAGACTGTCGATATTAATCCCCTTCGAGTTAAAAAGCAGTGAAAATTGGCACTTTGCTGTACGAGATCTCCCAAACAGAGCGGATTAGCATAGCATCACACATCCTCTAACATCAAGAGTTGAAAATCCGCTTTACGACATTAGCAATTTGCTGAAATTACGATCTATTTCACAGATTTTTCACACTTTGCTATTATACTTCTATACTGGGGGTAAGGATAGCTTTTAAGCGCATTATTTCAAACAGTTTTCACTTCGGGCACTGCTTCTTGTATAATCTTCACTTGACAATACCCGTTTTTCTAATACTATTTTATGAGGAGGAATGAAGCAAGTAACAACCATGAAGCTATTGAATGCAGTTGTTAAGATAGCATTTTTGTACGTGCTGTCATTAGCAGTTTATGTTCAGCCCAGTTGCAAAGATCCTGATGAATTTGAACCACCTGAAGACACGCTCGTGCCGCCACCAGATCCACCGCAGCTTGTTTCTCCAATTGATGGTTTTGTCATCATGATTGAATCCGTTCCAGCTAACAGCTACTATGAATTGAAATGGACGGATCTCGAGCAAGCAGAAAGTTATCAATTAGAATACACAATTGGCACATTTCCTCCATTCATAAAAACCTGTGCCGCAAATGTCTGTACACTCTGGGTATCTGATACTACTAACAGGCTCTGCAATCATTATTGGCGTGTCAGGGCAAGTGCTCCGGCATGGGAGTGGTTTACCGAGTGGTCTGAGCAATGGCACCTTGAATTACGAATGCGCCCTCTTGGACCTCAACACATAGCTCCACCAAATGACACCATATTCTATGTTGATTCACTCCCTTTTGAAATTGAAGTTCAGTGGGACACTATACAGGACGAAGAATTCTATGAAGTAGTTATTTTCGAAGATTCATTGGTATATGATCAATGTATTGTCTACGACAATTCTTTTGTTGTTTTCATCTATGATACAGCTCAATATAGCTGGCAAGTTAGGGCGGGTAGCTCATACTGGCAATACTGGTCGTATTGGTCAAGCCCATGGTTCTTTCGCGTGAGTTACCAGAATTGATCTAAGGAAATCTCAATGAAGATAGTAGCATGTTTCCTGTTCATCATATCCATCGGTTATGCTCAAGATGATGGCGCACAATATCTGATTATCACTCATGACGATTACTACGATGTCTTGAAACCATTAGCTCAATGGAAAACACGAAAAGGCATCATAGCAAAAATTGTAAGTACATCAGATATAGGCAGTGACTCTACTCAGATAAGAAATTTTGTTGCTAATGCGTACAATACCTGGCATATTCGGCCTGAATACGTGCTTCTTGTTGGCAATGATGACCAAATACCATTTCCCCGGATGCTACAACACTCGTATATATGCCATAGCGATAATTACTACACCAACATCGCAGGCGATTTTCACAATGAAATAATCCCAGGACGATTCTGGGTGAATGATACTATTGAAACTAAAACCGTTGTAGCGAAAGTGCTCGGTTATGAAAGACACCCCTTTTTAGAGGGTTCATCGTGGCATAGAAAGGGGGTAACAATTGTAAATGAAGATATGATTCCACCCTATTCTGATTCAGTGTATTGGGCTGATGCTCGCTATATGCATAAACTAATGGTCGATGCTGGCTTTGTCCATATTGATTCCTTATCTGAATCCTCTGGTCACGATTCAGTAGATTTACTAAATGCTATTAATGATGGTCGTTCATACATAATGTACCGAGGTACTGGCGGTGGCGGGTGGGGTGGTGGTTTTCGTCTAATGGATCCAACCAATATGAATAATGGTTTTAAATTACCGATTGTGATTTCTGCAACCTGCGCTACGATTGAGGGCATTGGCAAATTATGGTTGAATGCTGGTACTCCTGTAGAAGCAAAGGGGATCGTTGGTTTCTTCGGAACGACAACAAATCTCATGGGAGCAGCAGAAATGCGGAGTGCTTTAACCAAAGGGACACTGGATAATATATTCACGGACAGCATGAGCACTCTCGGCAAAGCCGCCGAAGCCGGTCGGTTAAAATACTATGAGTTATTTAACGATTCTCTTGAGTATGATAGCTGGAATTGTCTAGGTGACCCAGAAATGATTGTATGGACTACTACACCTAAAGCTATTGATGTTTCACATAACGTAGTAGTTCATGCTGGAAGTTGTACCTTATTTGTACATGTTCAATACAGTTCTAATGCAACACCTGTGGAGAGTGCCCTTGTTTGTATAAAGGCTGATGAAGACTCAACAATCTATTATCGTGGTCGAACCAATAATTCTGGAGATATTGAATTCATCGGGCATATATATATACCTTGTGATACAGTTTTCTTTACGGTAACCGGTAGAAATCTGATGCCTTACTATGGCTTCACACTTGTTCAATTCTTTGGTGGACCTTACGTTTTAATTCATTCTTTTTCAATATCAGATACGGCAGGGGGAAACAGCGATTCAATTGCAAACCCTGGTGAAAACATTGAAATTCCTATCTGGCTAAAGAATTGGGGCGATTCGACTGCTTACGATGTATCGGGAGTGATTCAGATGACTTCCCCCGATTCATTCTTCACAATCAGTGATACAGTAGAATATTTCGGTGATATACAGCCACTTGATTCTGTTATTACTCCTGATGCTTATAATGTGATTATCGCACCAGATTGCCCTGACAACTACAAGATAGAATTGCAGCTGGTCGCTCGAGATGTGAACGATTCGATTTGGATATCTAATTTTGACTTCACTGCCCATGCACCGCTTATTCAATTCGTTAATTACTGTTTTCCGGGATTTGTCAAATATATACAACTTGGTGACACAAACCAGTTAATACTGGAATTAAAAAATATCGGTTCATACAAAGCTGAGAATGTTGAAGGTAGAATATTCAGTGATGATTCATTCTTTGTAGCAATTGATTCAACTTCGTCATTTGGCACAATCCCCTCTAATGATAGCGCATCCAATCAACTTGATCCTTTCACCATTACTGCCACTCCAGAAACACCACCCTGTTACCCCTTGGACATAAAGCTCGAAATCGTTTCAGGTGTGTACGTAGATACCTTTGATTTTACTATCTATCTAGGGCAAAAAGACTACCTGATCTGGGATCCCGAACCAAACCATTCCAGTGGTCCAATAATAAAAACAAACCTTGATACACTTGGTTTTTTCGGTGAATACTGCACTACATCAGTACCCCATGGTGATTATCTTTCATTATATAAATCACTATTTATCTGCACAGGCATTTTCCCAAATGCATATGTAATAAAGGACACAAGTCAGGCTGGTCAAGAAATCGATCGGTATTTGACTATCCTTAATGGCAAAGTCTATATGGAGGGTGGTGAGGTATGGTATAGTGATCCTATCTTCATGCATGGCTACTTGTTCCATCCACTGTTTCGCATCGATCCTCTGGCAAATAGTGTAGGTCTGTTTTCTCATGTGTCTGGTGAAAATGGGACTTTTACACAATCAATGGCATTTGATTACTCTGGCGAAAGTAACTCGATTGACTATATACCCCCTAAAGGCAATGGTGTTTTAATTTTTGAAAAACCATCGACTAACTTACCCTGTGGTGTTGCCGCAGATAACCGCACAGTTGGTCTATCTTTTGAACTAGGTGGTCTGGATGATGGCTCGCCTCCGTCAACAAAACTTGTACTAGTCGACTCAATAATGCGATATTTCGGTATCCCACCTACAGGGATCAGAGACAGTATGGTATCACCACCCTCTGTTATCACCACTTTTACAGTCTACCCAACTCCATTCAAGCAAAGCTTGAGTATTGGGATTCAAGG
>JAUWLY010000148.1 GCA_030613445.1 Candidatus Stahliibacteriota bacterium
AATCTTCTTTTTATATCTCGGGCGATCAGCCTCAAAGAAGGCAGCATTTTCATTGCAGTTTCCCGGTAGGCATCAATGTCTTGCCCGACTGGATCAGAAATTTCGTTATATTTAACTTTTCTTTTGTATTCTTTCAAAAGAAATGTCTTAACTGCAGCACCTGGCTGAATATCTATAACATGCTGAAAATGTTTATAGCCCATAACAAGCATCAAATCTGCCCAGTCAATCAACTCGCTGGTCAATGTTTGAGACAGATGCTCTTTGATTGAACCCCCGTATTCTTCGACGACCTGCACACCATTCTCTGATGGCGGCAAACCATTCATGGGTAGAATGCCGGCTGATCTTACAATACAGTATGTTTCATCTACCATGGTCTTAAGAATGCCTTCTGCCATAGGGCTGCGGCAGGTATTGCCCGTACATACAAACAGCACATTAAGCTTTGTCGGCTTTTCCAGCATAACATTGTGACCATAGACCTTTTCAATTTCAAGGATCGGGATCGCACCTTTCCTTTTCACTAATGGTGGAGTACATACCAGATCAACAACTGTGGACGGTTTGGAAACCAATTCTCCACCGTCAACAATTAAATCAATCTCGGGGAATTGCTCGCTGATAGCTAATGCTGAACAGAGTGGCCGTTGATTTGGACGGTTAGCGCTTGTCACAGCAAAAGGGTTTCCATATTTACTTAAGAGTTTAATAATGAAATCAACTTGAGGGATTCTTATACCGATTTTTTCACTATCAATCGGCAAAAACTTTTCAGTGTTTCTTCTTAATATCACCGTGATTGGACCGGGGATAAAATATTCTATGATCTTTCTTTTGATAACGCGTGCGTAGTCCTCTATCTTGCTTCTAGACATAAAAAAAGTAAATGGTTTACCCTTCCGTTCCTTAATTTCGGCCAATCTTTTCAGTGCCTTATCATTTGTTCCATCGACCGCAAAACCATAGACAGTATCAGTAGGGAGACAAACAATCCGGCCGGCTCTGAGATTTTCTATGAGTTGGGAGTAAATTTCTGGGGTTTCTTCGATTTTGACTAACATGTTTGTTTACCCAAATTGCCCAAGGAACCTGTCCTGCCTGTCCCGGATATATCGAGCGGCAGGCAACTGGAGGATCGGGCGACTACATTATTAACCTCCAACTTGTCGTAGTAGCCTGATCTATCAGGCATCATAAATTTAAGTTTATGCCTTGGATGTTTTCTCACTCATTGAATGGTATAACCGCGCGGCAAATATGGCAGCGTTTTTCACGCCGTGTTTTCCAATTCCAAAACACGCAACTGGTACGCCTGAAGGCATTTGGACAATTGAAAGTACTGAATCGATACCACCCAATGTTGAGGCTGGTAAAGGAACTCCGAGGACCGGTATATCGGTCATAGATGCAATGAACCCGGGCAAATGAGCCGCGAGCCCAGCACCGGCAATGATCGCGACAACATTTTGATCCTTTGCCTTTTCCAATAACGCCTTGATTTTTTCAGGATCACGGTGCGCCGAATGAACATAAGTCTCAAAAGGGATTGATTCTTTCCTAAAGATTTCTTCAGCACTTGCCATGATCTCTGCATCTGACTTGCTGCCCATAAATATCCAAATCTTCATTTGCGCCTCTTTCTTTTCATTTTCTTCATACCGGAATTACCGATATCCTTGCGAAAGTACATACCTTTGAAATGGATTTTCTTGATCTCACTGTAGACTTTTTGCTTTGCGACCTTTAGATTCTCATGCGTCGTAACGATATTCAGTACCCTTCCTGATGCGGTAACCAATTTCGAATCCTCCTTCTTCGTGCCTGCCTGGAAGACAATTGTCTTGGTCGACAATTTCTCTTTAAACTGAATTTCCTCACCAACTCGATAATCATATGGATAACCCCCAGAAGCCAGAACAACACAGATTGACCAGTGATTCTTTATTTTAATCTCTACATCGCCGAGTTTACCATCAGCCACAGCAAGGAGCGGCTCAAGCATATCGCCTTCTATTATTGGCAGAATCACCTGGGCTTCAGGATCACCAAAGCGGCAGTTGAATTCCAATACTTTCGGACCTAATGAGGTAATGATAATACCCGCATAGAGAACACCTCTGTAATTCATGCCCTGGTCTCGTAAGGCTAATACTGTCGGTTGAATAATGACTTTTTCGACAATACTACTTACGCGGCGATTTGTCGGGTAAGGAGCATATGCGCCCATGCCCCCGGTATTTGGCCCCCGGTTGCGATCGTATAGCTTCTTGTGGTCTTGAGAAGACGGCAAGTAGAGAATCGTCGTGCCATCGGTTAGAACAAATATCGAAGTCTCCTGACCAGTAAGGAATTCTTCTACAACAATTCGCTTGCCAGCTTCACCAAGATGGTGTTGCACAAGTATTTCATCAATTATCTTTTCGTATGCTTTTCTTGTGTTTGCCACAAATACGCCCTTGCCCCCTGCTAAACCTGAAGCCTTGACAACGACCGGGTATTTGCTAATTGTCTTGGTGTATTTCAATGCCCCAGAGGCAGTATCATATACCTGGAATTTCGGCGCCGGTATGCCAAACCGGTGCATGAACTCGCGGGCAAATGATTTATCCGCTTCGATACGACTTGCTTTCTTATCGGGACCAAATATTCTCAGACCTTTCTGCTCGAACTCATCGACAATACCTAATGCAAGAGGTACTTCTGGTCCAACAACAGTTAAATCGATTTTCTTCTCCTCGGCAAAACGGACTAAGCCATTAATATCAGAAGCTAGAATATTAACACATGTCCCCAGTTCTGCAATCCCAGGGTTGCCTGGTGCTGCATATATCTTCTTGACTTTTTTTGCTTTACTCAATTTCCAAGCGAGGGCATGTTCCCTACCGCCACCACCAACAATTAAGATCTTCATCCCGCTCCTTTCTTGATCCCTCTTTCACCAAAATTTAATGGTGAGGTTGTTGTTATGTCTATACTTAACATGTAAGCATGCTTTTTCTTCTGATAAGGAACTGGATTCACACAAGGCTCCTCATGATCATTTCAAATTGCTCTTTTGATCTTTCAATAATACTACCGAGTACAATGTAATCAGCACCTGCGTTGACTATTTCCCGAGCATTCTCAGGGCTTCTAATACCGCCGCCGACAATGAGCGGAATAGAAATGGTTTCTTTGACCTTTTCAACCATCTCAAGGGGCACTGATTGATCTGCACCACTACCAGCCTCAAGATATATGTATTTCATGCCAAAATACTCACCGGTCAGAGCGTGGGCCATTGCGATTTCCGGTTTGGAACGAGGGATAGGACGTGTGTTAGACATATACTCAACGGCTGTGTAATTGCCAGGTTCAACAAGGATATAGCCTACCGGTATTACTTCTAAACCATATTCTTTGACCAGGAATACCACCTTAACCTGTTCACCCACAAGAAACTCAGCATTTCTTCCACTCAGCAATGATAGGAAAAAAATTGCGTCGGCATTTGGCGAAACTTGGTGGGAACTGCCTGGGAACAGAATTACTGGCTTTTCAGTATTTTTTTTCACCTCAGCAATGAATGAATCGAAATGAGGTGAAACCAGAAGTGACGAACCAATGAGAATACCTGTAATACCATGATCACAAACAGTTTTTGTCAATTCGCCAACCCTGTCCAGAGCCATGCGATCAGGATCAAAAAGCGCCAGGACACCGGGTTTTGTCTGGGTCAATGTGTTATAAATTGATTTCTTAGACATCTTTTTAATTATACTTGCCATCCAAGAAAAATCAAGATGCAAATGCACTGGTTCATTAAACCATTTTGCTCGATAATTCGTCATATATTATAGAAGGACCTATGATTATTCTCTTAACACTTGTACTTTACAGCCAGGTAGAAATTCCTCTGGAAATGAAGCAACTACAACAAGAAATCAAGATTATTAATTTGCTCAATGGACTTGAGCTACTCAGTTATCAAATGACATATATTCTAGAGAAGGTACAAGGAGCTGAAAAAATTAGAAATGAATTTCATCAAGAAATAACCAAGAATGCAGATGATTTTACTGAAACACTCAGTCAACTCAAAGAACATAGCCTGACCAATAAAGACATCTCGGCTAAACTCGGACAGAACATACACAACCTTAATACACAAGCCCAATCATCCAAAGCTCAGTATCTTGAATCCCTTGATCATATCAGCCACGATGTTGAAACTATCCTCGATGGACATCAACTCTACCAACTTGAGCATTACATTCCATGTCTTATACCTCCACCAGGTGAAACAAAGATTGGACAATCAGATATCCCTACCGGGGTAATAAAACAATTACAAAAGTTAAGGAAGATACCAGATTGGCTCTATGACGTGAAGAAAAATGATATTGCAGAAAAAACCATGGAAAAGCTCAAGCGGCATCGAGATAGATATAGTGAATTCAGCGAAGATGAGGAAAAAACGAGAATCCTTGATCTCTTTGATGAAATACGCAGCATCCCAGATATCGAATTTGCCCTTAATAAACAAAGATATGCAGAAGAACTCAAAGCATGGGGTCGTCCTGCCAAACCAGGTATCGCACTTTCATCGAAGATTAAAATGTTTCTTTTGGACCCGCTCATTGTACCGATCCTCAATGAGATGCTAAAAACAACGCAAGCTCAAGCAGATATCATCGACTAATCCTACATCGTTGACAAACACATATTGCCTCATATAATTCTCTTTAGGAGGTTACATGAGAAAATTTTCCTTATTGACAGGCATTATTTTGGGTATCATAGTACCGTCATTTCTTATCGGATCGATATGGCAACGCGATTCAGCGTATCTTAATATTCGCGTCAATAATGACACTACAGATCAGTTACAAAATGAAGAACAAATTGTAATGAATCCTACTGATACGACTAATATGGTTGCGGTATGGCGAGATTTCAGACTTGGTTATCGCCAAGTTACCTATGCATATACTTATGATGGAGGTCTAACCTGGGAGCAGGATCTATTTTCAGAACCACAATATATCTGGGATAGTGACCCTGGGTTAACTGTGGATACAGCAGGTAATTTTTATGCGGTTATCCTGTCTTATAACTCAACCTTAGAACCTAATGGATTATTCGTTTATAAATCAACTGACGGCGGGGCAACGTGGAGTGGACCGGTCACTGTGATCAACGGAGTTTCGGGCGTCTTTGAAGATAAGGAACTGATCGCTTGTGACCGTTCAGTAGGTCCATATACTAATAATCTCTATGTGGCATGGGCAAGATTTTATAATACCCAGATCCTAATTTCCCGCTCGACTGATGGCGGAAACTCTTTTGTCGGTCCAGTAACAGTAAGTGATTATAATGGTGTCCAGTGGCCAGTCCCAGCGGTCGGACCAAACAGTGAGGTCTATGTAGCATGGGTGCATTATTCACCCGGCTCGATCCGTTTGGACATATCAACTGATGGCGGACAGACATTTGGGAGTGACATAACAATTCAAAATACCACCTTTGTCTCTGGATATATCAATGGTAGTATCATGGTCTTTTCCTTTCCTGCACTCGATGTCGATATAACTGGAGGACTTAATAATGGTTATATGTATGTGGCATACATGGATGATGCTCCAGGTTTCACAGATACTGACATCTTTTTTACCCGTTCAACTAATGGTGGTTCTACATGGAGTCAGAAAATACGCATCAATGACGACCCACAAAATAATGGTTCTGATCAGTTCCACCCCTGGCTCACGGTTGCCCCAGATGGTAGCATTATCGTTGTTTTCCTTGACCGACGGCTCGATTCTGGTAATCTGCTTATGGACCTGTACCTGACAACATCGACTGATGGTGGTGTAACCTGGTCTACTAACGAAAGAATAACAACGGTATCGTCGGATCCAACAGCTGGTTCATGGCAGAAAACGGGTAATTATCCGGTTAAATATGAAGCTCCTGTTATCCTTGCTGATCGGGCTGGACTTCTCGGTGAATATATCGGACTCACCGCATCATCAACAGATGACATTCACCCGCTCTGGACTGACACTAGACTTGGAGATCAGGATGCCTTTGTCGCTATCAAAGACACGACCTCACCTCATGTTCAGGAGACCCCCGAACGCCTGACTTCTGGGAAAGGTCTGTTAATTGCGCCAAATCCAGGATTAGGCAAAATTTCATTCATTATAGATTCAGATTACACGGGCTTTAATCAAGCACAGCTTGAGATCTATGATGCATGTGGTCGTGTCGTTAAGACCTATGAAAACCCGGCGCATCTTATTACATGGGATCGATATACAGATAACGGCGTGTACGCACAAAGTGGCATATATTTCTGTTATCTTCGGATCGGTAAGTTATCGATAATGAAGAAGTTTATTTTATTGTAGCTTCTAAAATAGCAGCCTTGACAATTTCATTAATATGACTACAATGCAAATATGAAGGATATGACAAAGGTTAGACTTTTCAAGTATCTAACTCCTCAGGAAGTAGATTGGATGCTTGTAAAATGGAAGATGCGAGATATTCAAGAAAATACCGTGATTATCAAAGAAGGCACTACTGGTGATGAGATGTACATTATTGAATCTGGTCGAGTGGAAGTGTATTTAACACGCGGTGATGTTGTCTTATTATTGTCAGAGTTGCAAGAATCTTCATTTTTTGGTGAAATGGCTCTGCTTACTGAGAAGCCGCGTTCGGCAACGGTCAAAGCAAAAACAACTTGCCGGCTTCTAACTCTGAAAAAACAGGATTTTATGGATATCCTAAGTGAAAACCCAAAAGTCGCAGCCAAATTTCTTTTGGCAATGGGTGAAGATCTAAGCAATCGAATCATGGCAACTAATTCAAATCTCGAGAACTATTTTCTGATTAACCAAGCAATCGTCGATAATGAATCCTTCAGAAATCTATACATTCTGACGCATAAGGCCCCATCGTCTAGCGGTTAGGACATCACTCTTTCAAGGT
>JAUWLY010000371.1 GCA_030613445.1 Candidatus Stahliibacteriota bacterium
TTCCTGAAATAAGGCATCAATTTTTTTATGATACGCCAATTTCTTTTTGATACCTTTTCTTCTTCTTCGCTAATTAATTCATCATCGTGCCAGTGCATAAATTGTATTATCTACATAAATTATTGTTTGTCAATCACTCCCTAATGGGGTCAAATCTCGACGACCCCATTGTTGTACCATTGTTGCACTTGGTTTTTTGAGAGTTTTTTTATATAATTGATAGGTGAAAAATAATTCTTGACATTATCCATTATTTATATATAGTTATAGTAGAAATACTGCTTCACGCGGATTTCGTAAGAAAGGAGGTATTATGAATCGAATCGCCATATTAGCCTTTGGTTTGTTTATATGCCTGGGGTTAATCAGTAATATGTTTGCTGCGCAGCGTGTGGTTGTCTGCGAGGAATGGTATCAAGAGAGCTGAGGTTCCTGTAGATATGCCAGTGGGACACTGGCAGCTCTTGCTGTAAGTTATCCAGACCAGATTGCCTTGATTGAAATGCATTTGGCATCAAGCTATCCTCTATATTGTGCAGAAGCCCTCTCACGTGCTTATTATTATCCAAGTCCTTATGTTACACCGATGCTAAAGTATGATGGTCTTAATGGCGGGAGTTCATATGGCAGTTGGTCAGGATTTATTACAAATCGCTTCAGTATTGATGCAACGGTAACAATAACTATGGATGGTGATTATTCTGATGGCAGCGGTACAATTAATGTTCAATTCCGTAATGACACAACCACCACAATCACTGCACGAGCGTATATCGTCATTACTGAAGACAGCCTGTACTATTTGGGTACGAACGGTGATCCTTGGCATAATCATGTGGCACGTGATTATGTACCAACAGATGCTGGACAATATGTCAGTATTCCAGCCGGAGACTCGGTAACTATATCTCAGCCGTTTACCATTCAGACGGGTTGGAATGAGGATATGTGTGAGATTGTTGCCTGGCTTCAAACCGATGGAACAAGAAAGGTGTGGCAGGGTGCTACCAAGCAGGTTATGGAGCTCAATCCTGGTATTGAGGAACATGAGGTTGAGGTTGCGTCCATATATGCTGTGACTACTGCACCCAATCCCTGCGTCAGCGGCACGAACTTTTCATTCAGTCTGCCTGCAGGAGTTGAATACGGGATAAATATCTTTGATGTTACTGGTCGTCATGTCAAGACGTTATGTGGGATTTCTTCAGGCAGTCAGGATGTGGTTGCATGGAATCTCGAGGATGACACCGGTATGCTGGTTGGCTCTGGCGTCTATTTATACCAGTTTGAAAGCAGTACAGTAAATACGACCGGCAAAATAGTAATCAGGTAATTTCCCCCTACGTGACCCGTATTTTCAAGGAAAGTGCGGGGCATTTTTTACTTGACAGACATATATATATATATATAATTGCTGGAAAATGGAATTCCTATGGATGATCAGTATGAATATGAATGCGGGATGTATAATCTTATCAATCACAAATGTATTCTGGTTAATCGTCTAATCTTTCAATGCAGGTTTAGAGAAAACATGACAAGTATGTGTTCATTGCAATGCGTATTTGTGAAAGGAGGTTTATGAATAAGTGCTTAGCATTATTCCTTATTATAGGAATCAGCAGTGCCGCAGTATACATTACGAACGGCGATTTTGAGGAACCGCTTGAGACGGGTTGGTATCAAGGTTCATCTGGTTTTGGTGTCATGACAATCGCACGGGAAACCAATTACGACCCCGACCCTGATTACGAGGTCTTTGTGCACAAGGGTGATGGTACTGGCAGTATAAAACTCTTCCAAACCGCGGTTATTCCGACTACTGACCTCGAATTTTCAGTCAATGCAAAACTCATAGTCTACGGCACTTCGAATCAGTGC
>JAUWLY010000175.1 GCA_030613445.1 Candidatus Stahliibacteriota bacterium
TAGATGACCCGGTCAGTATTTTGATCGGTATGTTTTTCAGCTTTGTTTTTGGTCTCATCGCTTTGATGATATTGCGCCGCTTAGTCCATAAGTATTTTCATCTCTTTGGTATCTATTGTTTAGTAGTAAGTATTTTTATCCTGCTTTTTAAATGAAGAAAATAGTATTCTGGATATTAATTTTCTTCGCTGCTCAAGACTGCTTTGCTAAAGTAGAGAAATATTGGAAAGACAATCTGTTGATTGAAAACATCCCAGTCATACCGGGCGAGTTGGTGCAGCAGCTGAACCCGTATTTAAATACCCGTTATGCATCTTTTCGCGGCTGGCTGCCTCATAATAAAGGCATGCTCATCCGCACGCGACTGGCTGACGTATCCCAAATTCATCTTGTTGAAGTACCAAAAGGTTTTCGCCAACAACTTACTTTTTCAAAAGAACCACTGAATGCCGCATATGTCTGTCCAAATGGACAAATACCTTTTTTCCTCTTTACCGGTGACTCAGCGGGCAATGAAAAATATCAGATTTACAAACATAACTATCAAACCGGCAAAGAGCAGTTATTGACTGATGGAAAAGCAAAGTATGGCGCTATAGTTTGGTCAAACAAAGGTGATAAATTCGCGTTTCGCAGTACGGCAAGAAACGGCAAGGACTTTGATATCTACATTAGTTTTGTAAAAAAAGGAAAGGCTTTCACAAGGGTATGTAAAAATAGCGGTTATTGGGCACCAATCGAATTCTCTCCTGATGACAAAAAACTCATGGTCAAGCAATATATTTCATCGAATGAATCGTATTATTATATCTTGGATCTGAACACCAAGACCTTGAGCCAGATCAATCCAAATGATTCAGCAATTGCCTATGGCGTAGCACACTGGGCAAAGCAGAAACCAGGGATCTATATGGTTTCTGATCAATACAATGAATTCAAACAGCTTTTATACTATGATCTGAAAACAAAAAATAATAAAATCTTAACAAAAAGTATACCTTGGGATATCGAAGAATTCGAGTTGTCTCCATCTGGCGACACTATTACCTTGATCAGTAATGAAGACGGCATAAACAAACTCTATTTTCTCAACACTAAGACGCATTCGATCAGCCAGGCGCGCTTACCTCAAGGTATAATATATAATATTGAGTATAAACCAGATGGTGGAGAACTTGCAATGGTTATCAGCACGCCTAAATCACCGACTGATGTCTATACCTTGGACCTCAAACATAGAACATTCACGCGCTGGACCTATAGTGAGATCGCAGGTCTTGACACCGCTCGGTTTATCCAACCTCAGCTCGTTCATTATCCAACATTTGATAGTGTCGACGGGGTACCGCGTCTCATCCCAGCATTTTATTTTAAGCCCACAGAATCTAAACCACCCTATTCAGCACTAATCATCTGCCACGGCGGACCAGCTGTACAATATGCCCCCAGTTTTTCGCCAATAACCCAATTTTATTTGAATGAACTAGGCATTGCGGTCATTGCGCCGAATATCCGGGGTTCATCTGGCTATGGAAAAGAATATATGTCCCTTGATAATGCGTATAATCGGGAAAATTCGGTACGTGATATCGGTGCTCTGCTCGAGTGGATTGCAGAACAACCTGAATTAGACGCATCGCGTGTCGCAATTATCGGCGGCTCATATGGTGGTTATATGGTGCTGGCGGCAATGATCCATTATCCAAAGCGTATCCGTTGCGGAATTGAATCTATCGGCATCAGCAATTTCGTTACTTTCTTGCAAAATACTGGCAAGTACCGTCAGGATTTAAGAAGGCAAGAGTATGGTGATGAACGCGATCCTGAAATGCGTAAATTCTTACAACAGATATCGCCCCTGACCAATGCTCATAAAATCACTAAACCTTTGTTTGTAGTCCAGGGATTGAATGATCCGCGCGTGCCAGTTACCGAGGCAGAGCAGATTGTCAAGGCAGTTCGAAAAAACAAAGTTGACGTCTGGTATCTTCTTGCTGAGAACGAAGGGCACGGCTTTGCAAAAAAACCAAACCGCGATTTCTATAATCAAGCAAAGATGTTATTCTTGAAAAAATATCTATTGAAGAAATAAACAGGCATTGTTCAAAGTTAAAGGCGGAGCAGCCTGTATTGTTTTATAGGAGATGAATATGCGTAAAGCCCATTATTTCTTGTATTTAACAGCTCGAGCCGCGATGTCTATTAACGATTAACTAATCTGTAAGGAGGTTTTTATGAAAATATTAGTCGGTTACTATTCAAAAACAGAACATACAAAAAAGATGGCAGAAGCTATTGCTCAAGGCATCAAAAAAGAAAATGTAACGGTTGAATTAAAAAAGGTAAAGGATATCAGCCCTGATGAATTGCTCGAGTTTGAAGCCATTATCTTTGGTTCACCTACGTATTATGGTATCATGGCTGCAGATTTGAAAAAACTGTTCGATGAGAGCGTAAAACACCATGGCAAGCTATCAGGGAAAATCGGCGGGGCGTTTACTACAAGCGGCATAATGGGTGGCGGTGGAGAAACGACGATATTAAGTATCCTTGAGGCATTCCTGATCCACGGCATGATTGTGATCGGCGATGCGCGTGCGCAGCACTATGGCCCATTGGCAATTGGGGACCCAGATGGAAATGCGATCGATACGTGCAAAAAATACGGACAGAAAATCGCCGAATCAACAAAGAAAATCTTCGGATAAGCCCCTGACAAAAAATCCAAAAGATCATTGATCGCTTTCAATATTGTATATACTAATGAAAGGGCTGGTGAAAAAACACCAGCCCCTTATTCTTGCTAACTCAATTAAGCTAAAAAAACACCTAATCGAGTCGCGGATTCTTAACCAGAGTAGATCGTAACCTCTTTTATTGATTGAGGTTCCACCTGCGCCTTGGCAAAAAGATCCTCGACGGCCTTCAAATCAGGTGCGTTCCAACAGCAAATCGCCTGACCATTAGTTTCATCGATATAGGCCCGGTCCATCTTGAGATTGCTTCCAACTGAAGCATTCATGACTTTTGTTCAAGCAGACATGACCTGATCTTTTTCCATAGGTTTAAGAGTTATCAAAAACATCGCCATAATAACCTCCTTCTATAATGTCTTAAAGCAAAATTCATGCCAGTTTCTACTCAACCATAAAGAGCACGTAAAATCGGCATAAATGGCATATACTGGAGAGCAAAAGCCTGGATGCAATGCCTGTGTTTTGGTTCTTGTGTTCTATTGTGAAACAATTTAATAACTAATCCTCAAACCTTGTGAAATCATGGGGATATCTATCTGTTTAATTATGAAACATATGTTCTATTTTGAAACTGGTTGTTACTGTAGTTTGTATTTCTTTATTTTGCGCCATAAGGTTGTGCGCGACATCCTCAATATCTTGGCGACTCTGCTCCGCCTAAAGCCATATTTTTTAAGCGCTTCAAGGATCATACGTCGCTCAATTTCCTCTCTTGGATTATCTTCATCTAGAATGTCTGACAGGTTTGACAATTTCCTTGTTATCTCCTCAGGTAAATGCTCTGGTTGTATTACAGCTCCTTTGCAGTAAATAAAAGCATATTCAAGCGCATGCCTGAGCTGACGGACATTACCTGGCCATTCATACTCACAAAGCAAATCCATACTTGCTTTGGATACTGAATTTATTACTTTATCGGAAACTTCATTGAAATACTCAACAAAGCTTGTAACAAGAAGAGGGATGTCATCTTTTCTCTCCCGAAGTGCCGGTAATCTAATTGAGAAAACATTCAACCTGTAATACAGGTCTTTACGAAATGCACCCTGTTCCATTGCTTTCTGGAGATCACGGTTTGTCGCCGCGATAAGACGAATATTCACCCTGACCGTTTTAATCGATCCAAGCGGTTCGAATGCATATTCTTCCAAGACCCTCAGCAGTTTGGCTTGAATAGACCAGGGGATTTCTCCGATCTCATCGAGAAAAATCGTGCCACCATCAGCCAATTCAAATTTGCCTGGCTTATTAGTCCTCGCATCTGTAAACGCTCCTTTCTTATAACCAAACAATTCGCTTTCCAAGAGAGTCTCAGGCAAGGCAGTACAATCGAGCTTTACAAAACTCTTGTATTTGCGTTGTGAATTACTGTGTATTGCACGCGCCACTAATTCTTTACCAGTACCTGTTTCACCAGTAAGCAAAACAGTTGTTGAAGTTGGACTGATTGCCTTAAGGAGTCCATAGACCGCCTGCATTTTCTCGGATTCACCAATAATATCGTCAAAATGATTTTTTATCTTTGGCTTACGTCCGGATTTCTTTTGTTTCTCTTGCATGTTGCTATCTTTCACAGTATTATATTTGAATATACAAGCCAGTCAACATCATTAACACCCCATGATATTGTTCAAGAGGAAATGCCGTAAGTCACGACTGAAAGGGATGAAGGATAGAAAAAGTAGGTTCCTTTTCTAAAAGCCCACCTTTTGTTTCTTGACTTACGGCAACTAAGTATATATCACTACTGTGAAAAATCTGTGAAATCGGCGATTTCCAAGATTGCTCAACCCCTGGAAAGCGGAACCTATTTACTCAACAGCACATCCAAGCGCTCTAGAATATCTTTGGTCAGTACTGATAATTCTTCTTTCTTAGACGCTGAACTAATAATATCAACGTCATAATCATCTGTTTTCCAGGTGCCTGGACCAGAAGTAATTATCAGAATCACTTTGTCTAAATCATGCGCTCGATCAAGAAATGCCTTTACATCCGGCTGCAGTTTATTTATTTCTACGCTGTGAATGAGAACGACTGCATCCCAGTCACTCCCACTCAGCTCACTCAGTGCCGTAACGTCCAAAACCTTTATGTATATCTGCCTTTGTTTAAGGTTCGTGATTAAACCCTCAACCAGAGCATTTTTAAAATCGCTCCCTTGACTGGCAATCAAGACTTTTTGCTCAAATTCTGGGCTGCCAATTTCTGATGATTCAATCACCCCCTGTCTATTCATCCACAAGTAGATTAAAAAGAGGATAATAAACACAAGAATAATACAACCTATTACCAGTAAGACTATCTTCAAAACCTTCACCTCAACCTCCTTCCTATTCTATCCTCTTATTCCATCCTTCTTATTGTATCCATCACTCATTGTATCCATCACTCAAACCATGTCAATTAACTCAATATCCTTGACATGTAGATTATCATTTATTATAATTGAATGTACACATACAAGGAGGATTATCATGAGAATAGTGAGTTTAATTCTTGTTGCCATATTTAGCTGGGCACATGTACTAAACATAAATGTACCAGCCCCAGAAAACCAGATTTTAAATAACACAATTATCGTAGAAGACTGTGCGTATATTAACACACCTGGAGCACCAAACCTACCCTGTAAAACAGTGACTGTTGCTCTCCCACCTGGGGCAATTGTCGAGACTGTGGAATTTCACGGTGCGCGAGAAGAGATAGGAACTGTTACGATATTTCCCTCACAACCAATGCTGCCGCTAATGAATGATGACGTGGTTGCCAAAATGGAAGAATTATATGAACATCAAAAGAAGATGTTCTACGCATCAAATAGGTTATATCATGAAGAATATGGCAATGTTCTTTCAACGGGTGGTTTAAGAAAATATACCCTCATTGACCTCGCTTGCTATCATTTCGCTCATAAACCATTATCCCAGAAACTCTATTATGCACCAACAATAAATGTCCAGATAAAATACAACATACCTGCCCCAGAAAGTGAGCGAGCAAAGTTTTACCGAAATTTAATAAATGATATCACCTTTGATGAAATTGCTGAAGAGATGATATATAACTGGAGTGATGCAAGAGTCTGGTACCACACGGAAACACCAAAGAGGGCAAACGGATATTACATTATTCTCCCGTCAGCAATTCAGAATGCGGTTGACAGCCTTGTCGCTTACAGGCAAAGTCAGGGTTACGACGTGAATATTGTTACCCGAGAATACATAGAAGCAAACATTCCTGGAGATGATCTGCCACAAAAAATCAGAAATTATTTGCGACAGAACATGGTTGATATCGAATATGCCTTGTTTGTAGGATTTATGACAGACATGCCATGGCGCTTGATTGTTCCCTGGAACAATGATCCGGACAGTCCCTATAATGATCCTGATTTCTCGCCGATACCGAGTGATCTGTACTATGCCGAATTGACTGATCATGATACATTGTCCTGGAATAGTGATCGTGACGAGCACTATGGTGAAGTCTATGATTCGCTCACCCAACCCAATGGTGAAGATAATCCTGATTATCACGCTGATATCCATGTAGGAAGAATACCTTTCAGCACACAGAGTGTTATAGAAGATATTTGCACCAAAATGATTGCCTT
>JAUWLY010000258.1 GCA_030613445.1 Candidatus Stahliibacteriota bacterium
CTTGTTGCAGTCCAAAAAACAGGGTCGGGTTATACCCGACCCTGTGCTGAGAGAGGTGCGTGTTATTTTATTTCTACTTCAATCTGCTTTGGTTTCATGGATTCTGGTTTTGGTAAGGTAATATTAAGAACTCCATCTTTATATGCAGCCTTGATCTTATCAGCATCAACCTCAGATGGTAGTGTTATGGTCCGGCTGAATTTTCCATAAGAGCGCTCAATACGATGAAATGTTTTGTCCTTGGTTTCAATCTTCTGTTTGCGCTCACCTGAGATAGAAAGCATATTGTTGCGCACCGATACCTTAATCTCATCTTTCTCCATACCAGGAATCTCTGCTTTAACCACAATATTACCATTACTTTCCTCAATATCTAATATTGGTGTCCAAAAACCTTCCCTGTCCTCTGGATTCTGACCAAAGAAAGTTTCAAAAAGTCGATCCATATCATCTCTCAAACTGACCAAATCGCTAAACGGCTCCCATTTAGTTAAATATCTATGAGTCATAATAACCTCCTTGTTCTATTGTTTAGACAGATATTTTGTTTAAGGGTTTAGTGGAATAAAAAGATGGTAGATATAAGATAATAGATAATAGATTAAAGAAACCCAAATACCATTAATAACATTAGCTCCTATTTTGTCTTAACATATTCCTTGAGATTGCCGCGCTCCCTTCGGTCGCTCCGCTCCTCGCAATGACAAAAACGGGTAAACGGGCTCACAATGGCGGTGTGGAGAAGGTGTATGAAAAAAAGTAAAAATCTGGAATTAGCCGAGGAGCTACTCAGAGAAGAAACCGGGCATATAAGAAATAAAAAAAAGGTTGATAGAATTATTATCGGTGTTGTTTCAATAGCATGAGCATTGGTAGTATGATAGTTCAGATCGTTGAAATACTTTCTGCTGGCAATATTTTTCTTTTACTACTGATAACAGCAATTGCGAGTTTGATAATTGGTATGGGTTTACCCACAACAGCGACCTATATTGTTATGGCTTCAATTACTGTTCCGATAATCATAACCCTTGGTTCAAGAAGCGGCATGAACTATATTCCTGCAATTGCTGCGCACTTATTCTGCTTCTATTTTGGCATACTTGCTGATGACACACCACCTGTTGGCCTTGCCGCATATAGTGCTGCTGCAATTGCAAAATCCGACCCCATATCAACAGGTATAAAGGGATTTATGTACGATTTAAGGACTGCTGTTATACCTTTTATGTTTGTGTTCAATGCAGAACTTGTTCTTTTTGGAATTAATAGTCTTGCCCAGGCACTGCTCATTTTTGTAATGGAATATTCGGGGCATTTGCCTTTACAAATGCAGTTCAGGGATGGTTTATAATAAAGAGTAAATGGTACGAAATTCCCCTTTTTCTCATTGCCTCACTCATTTTGTTTTATCCTGCTATTGTAACGAAGATCTTTAATCTGAATCATAATCTCAGATATTACATGTATTTTCTGGGAATGGCTGTGTATGGGATATCTTATCTTATCCAGAGGCTAAGGATGAAACGTAAAAAAGTATTAATATAGCAGGGTGGCTCGAAGCGTAAAAGAGTATCAGGTATTGACTTAAATTTCGTAATGAATATAATTATTCCATGAAGAAAATCTTAATAGCCCTGGTGATTTTCTGTGCCACCAGTTTTGCCCAGGAAATAGGTGCAAGATATTTAATTATCACGCACGACAATTATTATGATGCAATTCAACCACTTGCCCAATGGAAACATAAAAAGGGAATGAGAACAAAGGTTGTAAAACTTTCTCAAATTGGTTCTTCAGCAAGTCAAATAAAAACCTATATCACAACTGCCTATAATAATTGGCAAATACCACCAGAGTTTTTATTACTGGTCGGTGCGCCTAATTATCTGCCATTTCCTTATGTCAGTGGCACATATTCTGACAATTATTATACAAATGTGCAAGGAGACCTGTATAATGAAATACTCTCTGGTAGATTAACTGTTCACAATGCCACTGAGGCGCAGACCGTAGTTAATAAAATCCTCTGTTACGAAAGAACACCCGATAGAGAAGACCCGTTATGGTTTAAAAAAGCATGCCTTATTGTCAATATGGATTAAGACCCGCCCGATGATTCAATATACTGGTCAGATTTACATCATGCAGCAGGACTAATGGTTGATAATGGTTTTGTCGAAATTGATTCCTTATCAGATATGTATGGACATAATACAACTTCAGTAATTAATGCCGTAAACAACGGTCGCTCTATTGTAATGTATCGGGGCGTAGGATTTAATAATTGGTCTTATCCTTTTTCTGTTAATCCTGATCAAACTCAGAATGGTACGAAATTACCTATTGTATTATCAACTACCTGCCGAACAATTGGAACAGGTTCAACTCCAGCTACGGCTGAAAAATGGCTCTTAACCGGAACACCTACTACACCAAGAGGCGCATCAGGATATTTTGCCACGACAACAACTGTTATGAACCAGGCATACTTGAGAAGCGCGGTAGCAAAAGGATTTCATAGTGCTTTATTCAACCAAAACAAAAGAACTTTTGGTGAAGCCTGTGAAGAAGGCAGGAAAAAGGTTTACGCTATGTATACTTATGTAGGCGGGCATTATGAATACCTTGGCTTTACTACACTTGGTGACCCGGAAATGAATATCTGGACTGATACCCCTTGTTCACTCATTTGTACACACCCTTCAGTGATCCAGGTAGGAAACGCAAATTTCACAGTAAACGTTGTAAATGCAGCTAACTCATCGCCGATTAACAATGCTATAGTCTGTGTTATGGGAAAATTGGATTCAACAGTATATACGGTTGATACAACAGATAGTAGTGGTAATGCCAGTTTTTCTATAGCCCCTCATTCTACTGGAGATACCGTTTATGTAACTGTTACTGGAAAGAACCTGCAACCCTATGAAGGTTCTATGCTTACGTCTGCATCTGATATTTATATTGCTTATCTAAAATCGACCATTGATGATGCGTCTGGCGGCAATAATGACGGTATGGTTAATCCTGGAGAGGAAATCAATCTTCCATTATGGGTGAAAAACTATGGAGACAACACTGGAATAGATATTAGTGGGACGCTACAAGAAGATGATGGATACATAACAATAGATGATGCAGCCAAATCATTTGGTGATATTCCTGCAGGTGATTCAGCATATACAGGTGCAGACGGTTATAATTTCACAGTTGCGACCAATTGTCCTGATGGCCATATAATCAATTTTGAATTGAAGTGTGAGGATATTAATGATTCTGTCTGGTTGTCTTATTTCAATATCTCAGTTCATGCTCCAGATTTAATATTTGAACAAGCAGTTATTAGTGGAGGTAATGGTAATAGTAGTTTTGAACCGGCTGAGACCGTTTTTGTGGCTGTGACGATAAAAAATCAGGGTAGTGTGGCAATAGATGGTGTTGGAGCTATACTTCAAAGCCTATCGTCTTATGTTGGGGTCATCGATTCAATCGGCACTTTTGATCATATTGGTCCGGACAGCAGTGCGGACAACAATCTTGATCCATTTATTGCCTTTTCTGATATTGCCACTCCTCAGGGAACAGTAGTAAATTTCCGTATGCTTGTTAGCTCGGGTTATTATATTGATACTATACCATTTTCATTAATTATTGGTGGAGAGCATTATTTTATCTGGAATCCTGATCAAACTCCGGCTCCAGGTGAAAACATGCATTCAATTTTGACAAGTTTAGGTTATCAGGGTGATTATGGAACAACCCTTGCTTCTGATTTGAGTTTGTATCAAGCGGTCTTTGTATGTATCGGAGTGTTTCCAAATAATCATGTTATCAGCAATAGCAGTCCAGAAGCAAATGCCCTGGTTGATTATTTAGAGAACCATGGCGGCAGGATGTATTTAGAGGGTGGTGATGTTTGGTATTATGATGTACAATCTGGCGGTTATGATTTTGGTCCGCTTTTTGGGATCAATGGGGCTAGTGATGGCACTGGTGATATGGGTCCGGTGATTGGTGAGAGTAGCGTATTTACCCAAGGTATGAGTTTCACCTATGGTGGCGAGAACAGTTGGATGGATCATATTAATTCTACTGGTAGTGGTTTTTTAATCTTTCACGATGGTAATGATGCATACAATTGTGGTATAGCGAATGATGAAGGTACTTATCAAACCGTTGGCACTTCGTTTGAATTAGGTCTGCTTGTCGATGGTTCTCCGCCATCAACCCGTGCTGCATTACTCGATTCAATAATGCGATTCTTTGGGATAACGACTGGTATTACTGAAACGACTGCTTATTCTGATTTGAGTTATTCACACTTTGAAGTTTATCCGAATCCATTTTCAAAGCTGACGTACATCAAATTCCAAGTTCCAAGCTCCAAGAGCCAAGTCACAATAAAAATCTACGATGCCACAGGAAGGTTAGTACGACAATGGGACAATTCGACTATAGGACTATCTGACCATGTTATTTGGTCTGGTGAAGATAACCAGGGTCGTAAACTTCCCAGTGGTGTCTA
>JAUWLY010000253.1 GCA_030613445.1 Candidatus Stahliibacteriota bacterium
TCCTTTCTTTCGGCGTTAAAAGAAGAGAAAATCCTCCTGTTGTATTGACTGATTACTCCGCAAGTATGGCGAGATACATTGATGATATTCACCAGACAATACACGAAATCGACTTTCCGCATACACAATTTTATTTTGGGGAAACTCTCTCTACCATCGTACCTGAAGGAACACAACTGTCGAGCCGTTTCACCAACATTGCTCAGCCGCTCAAGCAGATCGGTAAGACTCAACCCGCGTTTATTGTTCTGGTTTCTGATGGCAATCATAATTATGGGCATTTTCCGTTCTCCGAAATAAAGGAGTTGAATACACCGGTTTATTGCTTTGGCGTTGGTTCGGAAAAACCACGCGACATTGCGATTATTGATGTAAAATATCCTGCATACGTCTTTGTTAACGATTCAATAAAGATCGAGGTGGTTATCGAGTCACAAGGTTTTGCCGGGGGTAGAGCCCAAGTTGTTTTGCGGTACAATAAAAAGGAACAGAAGAAATCATTCTTACTTAATACCAAAAAAGCGAAAACCAAACTTGAGTTTTCAGTTAATGTACACCAGCCTGAACAAGTGAAAGTCTTTGTTGATGTTGCACGACAAGCTGAGGAGCTAAGCTATAAGAATAATAAGCTCGAATTCCCTTTGCGTGTATTGCCAAGGAAAACTAAAGTAATCTACTTTACCGAGCACTTGTCATTCAACACAAAATTCATGCTGAGAACCATGGTCCAGGATGACTATATTGACCTTGTCCCATTGGCGAGAATAGACGGGAACACTGTTTTAAATTTGGTGACCAATGCGAAGCTGATAAACCTGCCCAGTCTCGATGATATTGATGTCATCATATTAGATAATGTTCATCTTGGAAAAGTGCCCTGGAGAAATATTGAAGAATCGCTGAAAAAGGGGATGGGCCTATTGTGTATCGGATCGATACAAGGACACACGACCTTATGGAATGACATACTGCCTATTAGTACCAGCGAAGCAATTATCAAAGGCACATTCCCATTGAGAATAAAAGAACCATTCTCCTGTTTTGTACCAGGTGATGATTACCCACCGTTATCGGCAATCAATCGTGTGCTTGGGGTTAAAGACAAAGCGATAATCATTGCTCAGGCAAACAATGTACCTATTATTGCATATCATAATTATGGCACGGGCACGGTCTTTCAAATCAATGGAATTGACATTGGTACGTGGCAATTTCTCCAGCTTGGCTTGAAGCAAAAAGACCTTCTTACGCATTTGCTCAGCGACGTAATCAGGTTTTTGTCACCGATCGGCAAAAACAAACGACTTATCTTAAACACCTTACATAGAATTTACAGTGTTGGTGAGACCATTACATTAAAACTACAGAGTTATGATCAAAACTACAGGCTTGCCGGAGGCGGTGATTTCTTTTTTGAATTCGATAATACCGAAATTCCCTTTTTCGAAACGGGCAAAGGCATATATCAAGCTTGCTTTATTTCGAAGGAGGCTGGTGATATTTTTTTGCAGGCATCAGGTAAGCTCGAAGATGAAGAACTCACCAGCAACACGTTGGAATTCACCGTGTCAGGAGCAGTAATCGAGATCGATCAGGGACTTAACAAAGACTTTCTGCAAACACTTGCTTCAGAGACAGGAGGAGAATATTTTAGCCTTAATGAACTCGCTATCTTTGAGCTCCCCCTGCCCGAAAATGTCCATCGTCTAAAGAAAGTAAATTTCGATTCACCGATAAGCTATTTTTTAATTTTCGTACTCCTTGCTATTGATTGGATAATAAGAAGAAGGAGAGGTATTATATGACACCCCAAGACCTGGTTCAATACCTGCTTGCTGAAGGTCTAAGTCCTGAACTTGTCGTTTTTATAACCTCAATGTTACCGATCATTGAATTAAGAGGCGCTTTACCAATGGCGATCAACATTTTCAAAATACCTTGGTTTAAAGCATTCCTGATTTCATATGTTGGCAATCTGGTTCCAGTGCCCTTGATACTCTGGTTGCTTAAACCTATTGTGAGAATCCTTTCTAAGGTGAAATTCCTCGACAGATTTTTCAAATGGCTCTTCGAAAGGACCCGACGTAAAGGCAATAAGGTGATTGAGAAATACGAGGAAATAGGGCTCTTGGCTTTTGTTGCAATCCCTTTACCAGGAACTGGTGCCTGGACTGGTGCACTCATCGCATTTCTGTTCGGACTCGAATTCAAGAAATCATTTTTGGTGATCAGCCTGGGCGTATTGATTGCCGGAGTAGTTGTTACATGTCTGTGCCTTCTGGGATGGCTCGGTGCAATAATTGCTGGCGCGGCGCTTATTCTTCTTGCTGTTTTAGGATTCTGGAAATTGTAAAGTTGTCTTAGATAATAATGTAGTCGCCTCTGCCTGAGGTAGACAAATGATTTATCAGGCGCCCCGATGAGGTACTTCCTTGTGTCATCATCCGGTTTAACCGGATGATCCAGAGAAAAGGCATAACGAGTTGATTTCTGGAGTGCCCGAGCCCTTCGACATACAACTCAGGACTACAGCGAGTCGGGCAATGACAGAGGGGGGGTGAGGAAAAGCAAGATGTATCGGAGTAACGGTGAAAGGGAGTAACGGAGAACACACTCTGTTGAAGACACGCTACGCTGGGGACACGTTTCACTGAAGATACGCTGCGCTGTAGTTGTCTGATTTATCAGACAATACCCGATGAATCGGGTGACTACAAAAAAGAACTGATTGGACAGTATCGGAGTAACGGAGAGAACAATATTATACTGAAGAAGTTCTCGACAAGCTCGCCTGTCTCGAACAAGGTGAGAGGAACAGTAATTTATTTATTCTTCGAGCGAGCCTGTCCCGAGTTTATCGAGAGGCAGAGCGCTTGTCCGCTAAGTCGTGTGGAGGAAGTCGAGCAGTTATCATAGCAAAAAAGATCTTAGATCTGAAATCTGCAATCTTGAATGTAGCCGCCTGTTCCCTTTACAAACCCCCTGGTTTGGTCAAAGCGATGTTTTCTTTGCAGAGCGGGCAGGTCGCCGGTTCAAAATTCTCGACAACTTTCCGGTAGGTAGCGAAATACTCATGCGGGAACTTCACACTGGACCGGTCAATCAGCACCGCCATACCGACGATGTTTGCGCCCTTCTTTTTCACCGCATCAATCGTTTCAAGTAGGGATTTACCCGTAGTCATTACATCATCAACAATTAGAACATTCTTGTCTTTGATATTGAACCCTCGACCAATAACCCTCTCGCCTTCTCGCACCTCAGCAAACCCTGCAAGCTTACCCATTTGGCGGGCGACCTCAAAGGCTATTATAATGCCGCCAGTAGTCGGTCCGATCACCCAGTCAATATTCTTGTCTTTGAATTCGTCGACAATCATCGTGCATAATTTAATAGCGGCACCAGGGTTTTCGAGAATGCGGAATTTTTCGAAATAGTACTTGCTGTGTAATCCTGAATTCAACACGAAATGCCCTTCTTGCAAAACCCTCAAATCCTTAAGCAGTTTCTCTAAGTCCATCTTCAATCTCCTTAATAATACTCTCTGCTGCTTGTCTTGGTTGTACAGCTTTGACTATCGGTCTGCCAATAACGATATGATCAACGCCGGCAATGATGGCGTCCTTTGGTGTCATCGTACGCGCCTGATCATCAGCGCCCACTATTTTGCCATGGGGTCTAATACCCGGTGTTACAATGAGTAAATCCTTACCACATTCTTTTCGTATGAACCGCACTTCTTTGGGCGATGCTACAACACCATCCATGCCTGCGCTGCGCGCTAACAGGGCGAGAAAAAGGACCTGTTCATCAAGATTTCGCTTCAAATCACCAAATAAGTCCTTGAAATATGCCTCATCAATGGATGTCAATACCGTGATACCCAAAAGTTTCGGTTTGTTTATTTTTTTGGCTTCTGACAACATCAAAGTTGCCTTCACTGCTTCCTCAAGCATGCCAAACCCGCCGCTCGTATGGATCGTTATGAAATCAACCCCCATTTGCACCGCGCCTTCACATGCCCGGGCAACCGTATTAGGTATATCATGATATTTTAGGTCTAACATAACTTTACATCCTGCGTCTTTCAGAAACTTAACAAGGTCCAAACCAAAATATGTGAAGGGTATCGCACCGACCTTATAAAAACCAACCAAACCTTCTAATTCTTTGACTGTATCTTTTATTTTTCCCAAATCATTCAAATCAAGTGAAACAATTAAATGTTCATTCATTAAGCCTCCTTAATTTCCCCCTCTTTAATCCTCCCCCTCTCAGAGGGGGAGAAAGGTAGGGGTGGATATTTCTTAAGCTCTTTGATTATCTGTAGCGGTGCATAGGGGTCGCGCAGCATCGCTGAGCCAATTGCCACAGCTGATGCACCAGCCAAAAGAAATTCATAAGCGTCTTGACCAGTCATAATACCGCCCATACCGATAATCGGTACGCCAAGACCTTGCAGCCGATTCACGCAATAAAGAGCAAAGGGTTTTATCGCTGGTCCTGATAGCCCTCCAGTTATCAAAGGCTTTTTCCGTCCAGTATCATAAACCATACCGTGCAATGTATTTATCAAGGAAATCCCGTCCGCACCAGCTGTGATACATACCTTG
>JAUWLY010000288.1 GCA_030613445.1 Candidatus Stahliibacteriota bacterium
AGAATAGCTTTCATCAGAATATGTCTCGTACAATGAAAGACGATTATTCCCTTGCTCAATAACGACTACATAAGCACCACCACTACTTTTGACTACACACGCAACATCCTTCGGTTGACTAAAACCTGAACCAATTAAATCGGCATTTTCTATAAGTTCTTGTTCCATATTGTATTTTAATCTTACAACTCTGTTATTACACTTATCTGCAACATAGATAGTATACTCATTATTCGCTCCAGAGTAGATAGTTGTATCAATACATAAACCACAAGGTTTATCAAATTGTCCAACTCCACTACCAAATCCACCGTATGCCCTTATCCAATCTGCCTCTTGTCTTGTACCTTCTTGCAAATACATATAAACTATCCGATGCCAAACTGGATCGCTGATAAGCATTAACTCCCCTTGTGGAGAGGTGTTTCTCAATCTTGTAAATGCAATACCATAGGTGTCACCGAATAATCTTCTTTCAAAATATACTTCAGTACTATCGTACCCAGCGCGCTGCATGACAACCGGGTCAGTAATAAATGGTGCTGGATCTAACGCCCCCTGCATTATTTTTAATAATAATACCCAAATAAAAATTATTTTCATCACTACCTCCATTGAAGATACTACAACACAGTATTTTTCATTCAATTATAAATTCTCGATTTACGCCTTGCCCATAATCGTATTCACGAAACACACCATTTTCACTGTAATATACGGATAACTGGTAGGTTCCTACAGGCATTTCTGTCAAATCATAATAATGTAACTCGCCACATATCCTTCTTGAGTATTTAGGTATGAAAGAGTGAACATCTATTGATAAGCTATTAGGTAACTGCCAACCTTTTTTTACAATTATTCCTGCATTTACCTCGCCTTCAAATTTGATTTCATAATAAATCGTACTAAGTCCAAAATTAAATAAAATACCATGAGGACCAAGGTGTCCCGTGCTCGAATTCCATTCGCTACTAAAGTTTATTTCTGTTATTTCACCGCCGTAATCAGGCTCGACCTCACTGCATTTAACGCACAGCAAAGCATATAGGATTACAATAAAAGCAAACAAAGTTCTGTTAATTATTTTCATTATTTCCTCCATGTTTATATTAATTATCAACAAAAGCACGACAATAATCAACCCAATCCTCTGTTCTCTTATAAAAATGTGCATCAGCTGTTATTATGTTACCATGATAATCTTCAACAACAACCCTAATACGGTGTTGCCCTTCTTCCAAATCTTCAGTTTCAAGCACTGTTGAAGTACCTGAAAGTATGCATCCAGGCAAGTCAGAATCATTTGGATATAATCTATAATAAAAAGTTGATTGATCTGAAACAAGCGGAAATTCTGTATGATAAACATCTTCTTCATCGTACGTTTCATTTTGACCAAATTCATTCATCAAAGCCTCAAATTTGACTTCATAAAATGGCTCAGCGTCGTCAATGACTGGATTATCTTCGGCACCATGGGCCAGATCAGCATCAAGATAAAGAGAAATCCAATATGGAGCACAATTTGGATAACCATATGATATTTCATCTTTTGCCTTAAGAATGAATCGCACTTTACAATTATCTCCTATCAAAATATGTGGATCATCTAAATCATTGTCTCTGGTATCTTCTTCAGGAAGAGTAAGTCTGATAAATGGCGATGAAATGTCGCCATCATAGTAATTGCTGAAATTATACCCTAAGAAGTTCCAATTTTCAATTGTCGCATTACCTTGCGTACTACCATCTACATAAAGATAATCAAGATCTGGTGTATAGCCATCATTAGTAGGGCGTGTTCCATACTCAATAAAGGGATTATAAGCGTTAAAAATATTCTCAAACCCCGACACACCTACAGGTGCAGGCCAACGCGTTTCAAAATGCAGATGATTACCGTGAAAGGTTATGTTTATTGCAAGGGGTTGGCCAATATAAACAACTCCAGATGAAAGTTGTACAATGTCATCCATATGAATGTATCTCGATCCTTCATCAAGAGCCCATTGACTGCTACCGCTTTGGGTATAGTGCTGTACAGTCACTATCCACCCATAACTAGTAAATTCCCTCCCGATATAACAAAAGGTGTCAGTAGTAGCGTAAACCGTATACCCTGAACTATATGCTGGAATATCAATACCTTCATGAAAGTGGCCTGAGCGATATTCACAAAACGTACCCCTACAGTATCTTTCGAAAACTGACCATAATGGCCACATATACCCCTGAGCACTTGAAAATGAAAAAAAACAACACAAAATAAATAAGTAAATTACAGATCGTGTTCGCATACATCCTCCTATGGTTTATGTATTCTATAAATTATTTTCGTATCTCCCTGAGTCCTCAGCCTAACGCCATTTGAGTACTTATTGATAATTAGATACTCACCAACAACATCAGAATACCAGTTCTGGGTTAAAACTTCAACTTTTTTTATAGTATAAGGAAACCACTTAGGCTTCGATTCATCACGAATTCTTCTGCTTGTTAGACGCTTGCCGAGCATAAGATTGTGCACTAAAAGCAATTTGCCAGTTGTGTCAAAAACATACATATTGTGCGAATTACAGAGAACAAGTGTGAGCTCACCATTTTTCATACTATGCACATACTTTACTGTGTCAGCTTTCTCCTTTAATGTTACTGTATCTTCCCATACAAGTGCACCAGTTTTATTATTATAGAATTTAATTCCACTGCGGAATCCCGTAACCAACAATTCACCTTCATCAGAAAAGGCACTTAATATCCAATACCAATTTTCACAAAATGGCGTGTATTCCTGCACAAGGTTTCCATTTTCATCAAACACCAGTATTCTACCTTTATTCGAATGAAGGATACCTATGTGCGAACCAGTTTTTGAAATGAACAGGGAGATGACACCGCGATCAATTTCATACCGCCAGAGTTCTTTACCTTCTTGGTTTAACATAATAACTGGGGTACTACGATAAGGATTAGCTCCTTGGAAAACACAGTAACGTCTATCAGTCGGACTATATATATTTACAAGGTTAATACCTCCAAATCCTTTTAGCGCACCAACCACTTGACCACTTTCATTAAAAATCCTTAGTGTTGTGTTTTTATCAGCCGGTGCCTCAGCACTCAACTCCTCCACATACAAACCAATACCTGTATGGGTAAGATGGCATTTATGATTATTAAGTGAGAACAATCTCTCGCCTTTTGCGTCTTTTATTATTACATCATAAGTAAAATCAGGATTTTTCTTGCAATGAATAGCACGATCGTTTGTGTATGTTACCATCACCGTATGACGACTGTCTTCTAATACCTCTTCTTTTATTCTCTCACCATTCTGATTGTAGTATCTGACAGTATATTGACGTAACGCACCTCTAACCTCGTATGAAGATTGAACTAAGATTGGCTCTAAATCCGGATATTTTGCTTTGTTCCTTTGCACCCACTGATTATATTCCTTTATACTCGTTGTCTCTAATACCTTCTCCACCTTCACATCTGCCCATGATAGACAGAAGATAAAGGTGATCATTAACAATATTGTTCTATGCATGAAACCTCCTTCCTTCATTTAAAGCTATTCTTCAATAGCAAATTTCAAATACAAAAAGGTATAACCACCATATAGAAGCCCAAAACCTCTCTAAGGTCATTATACCTTCTCTTTTTCCTAATATAATAATAATGAAAAATTCCCATATGTCAACCCCCAATTTTTGTTATTATTATTGATTTTCCTCGATTCTATTCAGCAATGCATTGTTATTATTGGTTTTATAAGGATGAACGAATTTTAGATATAAATAAATTGCAATTGCCAGACCACAAACAGCAAAGTACTGAAAATATTAGAAAAACTTGCAAGAACAATGATCGCTCTTAAATTAACGTTTAAAATAAAGAGGGTCGGCATAACACACGGATTCCTTATTTGACTTGTATCATTTTTGTGCAATTTTTTATCAAATATTAAAATTGACATTTCCCGCAAATTCGATATAATATTCTATGGCGAAATATACTAAGAAACATGCGGTGTCGG
>JAUWLY010000351.1 GCA_030613445.1 Candidatus Stahliibacteriota bacterium
CCCTTCCGGGCTTGAATAAAAAGTAGTTGTTTGAGATCCCCTTGTCTCCAGGTCTCCCCGTCTCTGTTTCACAATTTATTCCCGCTCGTAAGAGCCATAACCGCAGAGCCTTAACCGTCACAAAGTGACTACTACCGCACGAAGTGCCATCTTCTATCTTTGCAGAATTACCTTCTTAGTTAAATTCAAATCACCACCCTTTGCCTGGACAAAGTATACACCAGAAGGAAGCAGTTTACCTGATTCATCAGTGCCATACCAACGCACAGATTTCACAGATTTATTATGATTACACAGATCAATAGGAAAATCGCGAATGAGCTGTCCTGAAACATCGAATATCTTTAACTCTGTGGACTTTACCCCTTGCCCCATGCTGTATGTAATATCTGTTCTGTCAGTGAATGGATTGGGCGAAATTTCCAATTGCATGCATCCTGGTTTTAAATTCGTATTTTCTTCAATACCTATAATCACAAGAGGGTCGGAATTCTGAGAGAAGTAATAGGTTGAATAGCCCATGATTTCCTCAGGATCATCAACAGTATCAGGTCTTGCTACAAGTTTGTATGCCCAATAAACAGTCTGCTCACCTCGATAAATAGACACAGAATGGGTGCAGATAGTAATCTCACCAGGATCACCATCAACCGAGAAGAAACCAACTTTAAGATCAAAGTAATCAGGTCTCCCTGCTGTATCATGATGTGTGCCGCTGGTTGTATCTGCCCATATCCAATATCCCATTACATCATAAACTGTTTGACCAGTGTACCGGGTCTCGGCTGGATTGGTGATTGAAATCAGGATATCACCTGTAGTCCCGCCAACCTGAGAGGCAATGGGCTTGGGCAAAGGTCGCAGGGTATCGTCACGCCATTCCTGAGGATCCTCAGTCGTTAGTGTATCAGTAAAAAGCCAGTAAAAACCAGTATGATTAATATTATCTCCATATGTACCCGGACTCGCCGCATACGCTGAATCCCAGGAACCAAACGACAAAATATTGTCACCCCGCCCCCACGAAGGAAAATCACCAAAGTTCGCCATCTGGGAACTCCAAAGAATAAGGCCCGGTACATGAGAGGTATAGCAATCATACGAAGCCTCTGTATTCACCCGATTCTCACAATCAGCAAGGTCATAAGTAAACCAATGTGCACCAGTCGCGTCATAACTACCAGGCCAATTTCTGACCACCTGCGAAATCGTCTTTGGCTCAGCAGCAAAAATCAAACAAATACAAACAAACCATATAATAATTGTTTTATCTTTTAATTTATACATATTTTTTCTCCTTTCGAGTGGGGATAATACTATCTCCACCCATTTAATTTTAGCGCACAAAAATAACCTTGCGCTGAGACTCAAATTCCTTAGTATTCATCCGAATAAAATAAATACCCGCTGAAACTTTTCTGCCAATATCATCTTTGCCATACCAGTCTGTTTTATAATAACCGGGCTCAAGTTTTTCTGAAACTAAGGTCTTAACCTGTCTGCCACTTACATCATATACTTTAATTTCGATTTTAACTGCTTGAGGAAGAGCATAATTAATACCAGTTTTTTTGATAAAGGGGTTAGGATAGACATTGAATGCATAGAAAATAGGTGCATAAGTCTTAGGCATATTTTGCGCGCCCTGTGAACTATAAACGGTCTCATAACCACCTTTTATCACTGGTTTTAGACTAATATTACTCGCTTTTGAATACTCGCGTTTCTCAATTACCTGTCCATTCAAACGCCTGTCCCCCTGATATACACTATAACCTACAATATTATCATTATCAACCATATCCCAACGTGCTAAACCATTCTTTGATACTGACTTTGGCTCAGGCATTAGGGCAAGCGTAATTTCACCTAAATCCTGAATATCCACACCTTTATCTAATTCAAAACTCAAAACATTGAAATATGCTTTATCAGGTTGAGCTGTCTCAATAATAAGAGTCACTTTTTCCCCATCTATCCATGGTCTTCTGAAATTACCCACATCAAACCACACCACGCCATAAGAATCCTTTTTTGCAATACCACAGCCGACCGTATTCTCGGTCAAAACGTCAAACGGTTGTTCAGGGCGATACGCCGTAAACACAAGATTGTCAAAATCTTCCAACTCAAGATTAGCACATACAACATGAGATACCCCTGGCTCACGATAGTCTCGCTGCTCCTTGATAAGTCTTTTCTTAACCGGCGCATAAACATCAGCATCCAGGTAATCAATTTTCTTTTTTGATTCCAGTTTTGATTTCAGGGGAGCCGGTTTACAATCGATATCTTCTTTTACCAACCATACTGGAGCACGGTCAGATTCCAAAGATTTTCCAAGATAAACCTCTAAATCCGATTTTCTACTCCTATGCCCCGCTATTAATATTCCATCTGTCTCATTTGTACACTCTGTTGGATTCCAGGTCGCATCCCCCACCGCAATAAACTCATAACCACAACCCGGCTCAATCGCAAAATCAGTACCATACCAACCTATAATACTGTGGTAAATCCAACTCTCGTAAGCCTGCAGCGTATCTACAAGATTGGTAATTTTCTTTATCGGATCACCTGATGGACTGTATTCTG